>NZ_JACVUD010000027.1:0-47923 GCF_016624905.1 Stenotrophomonas sp. S49
CCCCTCATTTTAACCCCGGCCGGCGCCGACTTGCCCCCCCCCGTTTCGTTTGGCGGTCGCGCATCGGCGCCCTGACGGTAGCGCCGGGCCATGCCCGGCGAGCGCAGCGGCCATCGGACCCGGCGCATGAACCGGCAGCAACGGGCCGGCCGTCCTCGACCCGCCGCACACGGTGCCGGGTCTACCCTTGGGGCTTCCGTTCTCGCAGGAGCACCCATGCGGGCCCCGCGCATCCGTTTTCCCCTGCTGGCCATGGCTGGCACCCTGGCTCTGGCCGGCTGTGGCGGCCGAGCCGCCGACAACGCGCTGCTGCGCGAATCCTTCGATTCGGGCGATACCTTCTCGCGCACCGTCGATGGCCGCCCGGCCGAAGCCTGCGAAGCCGCCCGCCGTACCCTGCTCAGCCAGGGCTATGCGATTGCCCGCGCCGACGATGGCCAGGTGGAAGGCAACAAGAACTTCCAGCCGCGCGAAGACGACCACGAGCAGCTGGTGCTGCGCATTTCCTGCGCCCCGCGCGGCGCCGACCAGGCGCTGGTGTTCGTCAGCGCGGTGCAGGACCGCTACGCACTGAAGAAGAGCCCGACCTCGGCCAGCGTGGGCGTGGGCGCGCTGGGCTCGGTGTCGCTGCCGTTCGGCAGCAACGACGATTCGCTGGTGAAAGTGGCCAGCAGCACCATTACTGATGCCGATTTCTACCGGCGCTTCTTCCAGCGCCTGCAGCAGTATCTGCCGGCGGCCGCGGCCAAGCCTGCGCCACCGGCGGCCAGCGCGCCGCAGCCGACACCCTTGCCAACCGCGCCGTTGCCCAGCGAGCCTGCGCCCCCCGAACCCACTCCGGCCGACGTGCCGGCCCCGGCGGCGGCGCAGGGCTGAACGTGCGGGGGCGGGCGCTGCTGCTGGGCCTGCTGCTGGCCGGTCCGCTGGGCAGCCACGCGGCGCCCGCGGTGGACTGCACGCAGGGGCTGCTGCAACGGCTGGGCTGGCGCTTTGAAACCAGCGCGCTGCCGGCGCCCGACATCCACGGCGGCCCGGTGTGCCAGCGTGCATCGCTGGCCGATGCGCAGGCCGCCGGTGATCTGCGCGTGCGCTGGCCGGCGGATCTGCCCGACAGCGTGCGGCAGGCGCTGCTGCAGCAGTTGCTGGACAACCCCGCCACGGTCTGCGCGTACAGCTTCCTGCTGGGCGCGGCCACGCGCAGCGCCACCCAGGCACTGCAGGACAACCCCGGTTTCCGGTTTTCCGGCCTGCAACTGGGCTGGATCGGCTTCGGCGCAGGCGGTGCTGCGGCGCAGGGCTGGCAACGCACGCGCAGCTTCGGTCGCGGCTACGTGCCCCAGGGCAGCAACAGCGCAGCGCTGCAGGCGTTCCAGAGCGGCCGCGTGCGCGCCGAATGCGGGGTGGGCCGGCAGGTGGCGCAGCTGGCCAGCCAGCGCGCGCTGTATGGCGATGCGGCCTTCGATGCGGAGTTCAGCCGGGCCGAGCTGTCGATCGGCACCTTCCTCGGCCTGCACGCCACCGACAGCATCCTGCTGGGCGCACACGCCGGCGACTTCGTGGCTGACGGCAAGGCGGTGCGCGCGTCGGCGCAGGGGCGGCAGGCGTTCGTGGGCCTGCCCGGCTTCATTGAACACGTGGGCGACAAGGCGCTGCTGGACGATCTGAACAACCAGGCCGAGAACTTCGTGGTGGTGGATGTGGGCGCCGACGCCGCGCAGGCGCTGGCCGCGCACGCCGGGTTTGCCTGGTACGACCAGCGCAATGCGCAGCTGTGGCGGTTGGCGCAGGGCATTCCGCGGGTCGGCCGGCGCTACTTCGAGCGGCTGCTGTACGAACGCGATCCGGCGCTGCGGGCGCAGCTGGCACCGCGCTACCGTGCCACCCTGGAACGCATGGACCAGTTGCTGGACGATCCGTTCTACCAGCAGTTCGTGATCTATGTGCACCCACGCGGTATACGTCCCATCGGCTACCACATCGTGCGCCTGCTCGACCGGAACCCGCGTACCGCGTTTTCCATCGACCTGGCGTTGCACAATCTGCATACCACGCTCTACCGGCGTTGGCGCCAGGCGCAACTGCGTGCCTGCGCGACGACCGGCCGGCCAGGCAGCCTGACTTCCGACAACAACTGAAGGTGAAACAATGGATATTGCAATGATCGGCCTGGGCCGCATGGGCGCCAACATGGCCCAGCGCCTGCATCGCGGCGGCCACCGCGTGGTGGGTTACGACCCCGGCGAAGGCGCGCGCCAGCGTGCGGCCGAGGCCGGCCTGCAGGTGGTCGATTCGCTGGCCGCTGCAGTGGCCGCGCTGCCGGTGCCGCGCGTGGTGTGGCTGATGGTGCCGGCCGGTGAAACCGTGGACCAGACGCTGGGCCAGCTGACCCCGCACCTGGCCGAGGGCGATATCGTGATTGACGGTGGTAATTCCAATTACCAGGACTCGATGCGCCGCGCCATGGCGCTGGCCGAGGACGATCTGGGCTACGTGGACTGCGGCACCAGCGGTGGCGTGTGGGGCCTGCAGGAAGGCTACAGCCTGATGGTGGGCGGCGATGAAGCGGTGGTCGAGCAGATCGCGCCGCTGCTGCGCACGCTGGCGCCGGCCGAAGACCGTGGCTGGGGCCGTGTCGGCCCGTCCGGTGCGGGCCACTTCACCAAGATGGTCCACAACGGCATCGAGTACGGAATGATGCAGGCCTATGCCGAAGGCTTCGCGCTGATGGAGCGCAAGGACGAGCTGCAGCTGGACCTGGCCCAGGTGGCCGAAGTCTGGCGCCACGGCAGCGTGGTGCGTTCGTGGCTGCTGGACCTGAGCACCGAAGCGCTGAAGCGCAATCCGTCGCTGGATGGCATTGCCCCGTACGTGGAAGATTCCGGCGAAGGCCGCTGGACGGTGGCCGAGGCCATTGCCCTGGATGTGCCGGCGCCGGTGATCACCCTGTCGCTGCTGGAACGCCTGCGCTCGCGCGAATCCAACTCGTTCACCGACCGTTTGCTGTCGGCCATGCGCAACGAGTTCGGCGGCCACGCCATCAAGAAGTCGTAAGCAACCGGGGGCGGAGCCCTTTCCGCAGGAAAGGGGTCCGACCCCATGGCGCCCAAGAGCGTGTTCCGATTGTTTCCACGTCATCCACGCATGGCGTGGATCTACTGGCAGATCGGTGGGAAGTGTCGAAGGCGGGGTGGGTCCGGTTGAGGGGGTGTCCGCGGCATGGGCCCGAGGCATGCCTCGGGCGGGTTGGGCAGGACGCCCAACCCCGGTCTTGCCGTGTGCGCAGGAAAGCGCACACGAGCAAGCCGCGGCCAAGCCTACAGGGACGTACTTGCGGCGTCCCTCGCAACCGGACCCACCCCGCCATCCCGGAATGCCCGCTTTTGACGTTGAAGTTGAAGTTGCCGTTGCATTGAGCGGGTGCAGGGCGCGGCCCTGCCGGTCACCCCAGTTCGATCCGCCGCCCTTGCTGGGCGCTGTCCATGCCCGCCTGCAGCAACTGCATCACCTGCAGCGCCTGCGCCAGGCTGACCGTCGGCTCACCGTCGCCATGCAGCGCGGCGGCGAACTGCGCGTACAGGTGCCGATAATCACCTGGCACGTTGTCCACGGTGCTGCGCTGCACGCTGTCGTCGGCCTCGCAGCGCAGCAGTTCGCCATGCCGTGGGTCGATGCCCCAGCCCGGCGCGCCCGGCGCCACGCCACGGCGCAACTGCGCTTCCTGCACATCCAGACCGTATTTCACCCAGCTCGCCAATTCACCGTGCACGGCGAAACGCGGCGTCGGTGCGGCCACCAGCGAACCGGCATGCACGATGGCCCGATGGCGCGGGTAGTGCAGCACCGCGTGGAAATAATCCACGCCACTGCCGCCGCTGCGTTGCACGGCCAGGTCGGCATCGATTGCCTGCGGCCAGCCGAACAGCACCAGCATCTGGTCCAGCAGGTGCGGCCCCAGGTCGTACCACAGGCCGCTGCCGGGCCCATCCTGCTCGCGCCAGCGATCGCGCACCTGCGGCCGGTAGCGGTCGAAGTGCGCATGGCATTCGGCCACCTCGCCCAGCACGCCCTGCGCCAGCAGTGCCTGCAGGGTGAGGAAGTCGGCATCGAAGCGCCGATTCTGGAACACGCTGACGATGCGCCCGGCATCGCGGGCCGCGGCTGCCACCGCGTTGGCTTCGGCCATGTCCAGCGCGAAGGGCTTGTCCACCAGTACGTGCTTGCCTGCCGCCAGCGCGGCCAGCGCCAGCGGTGCATGCTGCGCGTTCGGGGTCGCGATCACCACCGCATCCACGGCGGGGTCATCGAACACCTGTTGCGGCGTGTCGCGCACGTGCACATCGCTGAAGCTGCGCAGCAGCGTGTCGCGCTGCGAACTGACGATGCTGTGCAGGGCCAGGCCGGGCGTGTGCTGGATCAGCGGTGCATGGAACACACGGCCGGCCAGGCCGTAGCCGATCAGGGCCAGTTGCAGATCGGGGCGCATGGCAGGGCTCCGTGGGGGCGGGAAGGGCAGGGTAAACGAGCACGCGCGCTGCGCAAAACTGAACGGTTTGCCGTGCAAGTACGCTGATTCACGGCGGCATGACCGTGGCGCCACGCCTGCCATACATGCCGGTGCGCACACTGGCGCCACACACAGAAGGAGCACCGCACGATGAGCACCCTGACCCGCACGATGATTGCTTCGGCCCTCACCCTGGGCTTGGCCCTGTCCTCCTCTGCTGCATTTGCCAAGGATCCGGCCGCCAAGAGCCCGCCGAAGGCCGACCATTCGGCGATGACCCATGCAGATCGCCACGATTCCAACGAGCCGGTGACCGACAGCTGGATCACTACCAAGGTGAAGGCGGACCTGCTGGCCAGCAGCAATGTGCCGGGCACCGAAGTGAAGGTGGAAACGGTGAACGGCGTGGTCAGCCTGAGCGGCACGGTGGCCACCCAGGCCGAGCATGACAAGGCGGTGACCACGGCCAAGGGCATCAAGGGCGTGACCCGCGTGGATGCGGCGGCGCTGAAGGTGAATGCCGCCGCCAAGCGCTGAGGCCAGCGCCACACGCTGCAATACGACGGGGGCGTCCAACGGGCGCCCCCGTTTTTGCCACGCCCGGGAAACCGCGTGACCGTCTGCGCTATATTGCCGGTTCCGCTGCGGTGCTGACGAGGGACTATGGCGCTGGTGTTCAGTGATGATGTCTGGGACCGCTGGCGATTGCCGGCCTTGGCCCTGGCGGCGGCCGCGATCATCGTGGTGCCGTGGCTGACCCTGCGCAAACTGCAGCAGGACAACGAGGCGGCGATGGCCTGGGTGACCCATACCCAGTCTGTGGGCGTGGCCCTGCAGCAGCTGCAGGCCGACGTGCGCGATGTGGAATCGGCGGCGCTGACCCTGTCCAAGGGGGTGGATGCGCCGGGCCTGCGCGAGCGCATGGCCAAGGCGCAGGACATTCCCGGTCGCCTGGCCGGACTGGGCCGCCTGACCCGCGACAACCCCGAACAGCTGATCCGTATTGGTCGCATCGAAGCGATGCTGGACGGGCGCATGGCGCTGGCGCGCGAACTGGCCCGTGCCGAGCCCAATACCGACCAGCGCGAGCTGGTGCAGGACCTGAGCACCCGCTATCCGATCCGTGGCCTGGTGGAAGAGCTGCAGGCCAACGAGCAGAGACTGCTGGCCCAGCGCGCCGAGCAGGCCAGCCGCCAGCGCCGCCAGACCGAGTTCATTTCGTGGAGTTCGCTGGTGGTGCAGTTGGGCCTGCTGGGCCTGGTGCTGTGGCTGCTGCAACGGCAGATCGGGCGCCGCCTGCAGGCCGAGCGGCAGTCGCTGCGTGCAGCCGGTCGCGCCGCGTCGGTGCTGCAGACCGTGCGTGAACCGATCGTGCTGCTGGACCGCGAACTGCGCGTGCAGCTGCACAACCCGGCCTTTTCCGAGCTGTACGACCTGCAGGATGAACGTGCCGACGGCATGCTGCTGGGTGATGTCGGCGACGGTGCGTGGAAGGACCCGGTGGTGCGCCAGCGCTTGGCCGACGTGCTGCTGCGCGGCCGCGAGCTGTGGGATTTCGAACACGAACAGCGCACCGCCGATGGCATGGTGCGCTACATGCTGTTGAACGCACGGCGCATGCCGCTGCCCGACAGCGACGATGAAGTGGTGCTGCTGACCATCAGCGATGTGACCGTGCAACGTGCCGTGCAGTGGCGCGTGGAAGAACTGAACCGCCAGCTGGAAGGCAAGGTCGCGCAGGTGTCCGAGGTCAACCGCGAACTGGAAGCCTTCAGCTATTCGGTCTCGCACGATCTGCGCGCGCCGCTGCGCCACGTCGCCGGTTTCTCGGACAAACTGACGCGCCACCTGGGTGACGACGCGGACGAGAAGAGCCGCCACTACCTGGAAGTCATTTCCAGTTCGGCGCGGCGCATGGCCGCATTGATCGACGATCTGCTGGTCTACTCGCGGCTGGGCCGCGCGGCCATGCGCCAGCAGGCCGTGGACATGCAGTCGCTGGTGGCCGACACCCGCGCCATGCTCGATGCCAACCTGAAGACCGATGCCGAAGCCGGCGCGCCCGCGCACAGCGTGGAGTGGTCCATTGCACCGCTGCCGATCGTGGTGGCCGATGAAAACATGATGCGCCAGGTGTGGCTGAACCTGCTGGGCAACGCGGTGAAGTATTCAGGTAACCGTGATCCAGCGAAGATCCGCGTGGACCACCAGGCGCAGCCCGATGGCGGTCATCAGTTCACAGTCAGCGACAATGGTGCAGGCTTCGACATGGCCTACGCCGCCAAGCTGTTCGGGGTGTTCCAGCGCCTGCACAAGGCCAGCGACTACCCCGGTACCGGTATCGGCCTGGCCAGCGTGCGCCGCGTGCTGACCCGCCATGGTGGCCGTATCTGGGCCGAAGCCGAGCCGGATGCCGGCGCCACCTTCCACTTCTACCTGCCTCCCGCGCTGGACGCGGTCAACCAAGGTCCTTCCGCATGACGACTCTGCGTACCATCCTGCTGGCCGAAGACAGCCCGGCCGACGCTGAAATGGCCATCGACGCGCTGCAGGAAGCGCGCCTGGCCAACCCCATCGTGCACGTGGAAGACGGCGTGGAAGTGATGGATTACCTGCTGCGCCGCGGTGCCTTCGCCGATCGCGAGGAGGGCCTGCCGGCGGTGCTGCTGCTGGACATCAAGATGCCGCGCATGGATGGCCTGGAAGTGCTGCGGCAGATCCGCGAACACGAAGAACTCAAGCGCCTGCCAGTGGTCATCCTGTCCTCCTCGCGCGAGGAAAGCGATCTGGCGCGCAGCTGGGACATGGGCGTGAATGCCTACGTGGTCAAGCCGGTGGACGTGGACCAGTTCTTCGGTGCCGTGCAGACCCTGGGCAAGTTCTGGGCGCTGATCAACCAGGCGCCGGAGCGCGAGTAAACCCATGGTCCTGACCGCCCACGCGCTCGGCCCGCTGCGCATCCTGCTGGTGGAAGATTCGCCGGAAGATGCCGAGCTGATGTCCGAACAGATTCTGGACGCAGGCCTGGAGGCCCGCTTCGAACGCGTGGAAAGCGCGGGCGAGCTGCGCCAGGCGCTGGCCGGTTTCCTGCCTGACATCGTGCTGTCCGACCTGAGCATGCCGGGCTTTTCCGGTGATGAAGCGCTGCGCATCGTGCGCGAGAGCGCGCCGGATGTGCCCTTCATCTTCGTCTCGGGCACGATGGGCGAAGACAACGCAGTGGAAGCGCTGCAGAAGGGCGCCAACGATTACATCATCAAGCATCAGCCGGCGCGCCTGCCGTCGGCGGTGGCGCGTGCGGTACGCGAGGCACGCAGCGCGGTGGAACGCATGCGCGTGGAAACCGAACTGATGCGCGCGCAGCGCTTGGAAAGCCTGTCGCTGCTGGCGGCGGGGTTGAGCCACGACCTGCGCAACATCCTGCAGCCCTTGCTGATCATGCCGGACCTGTTGAAGGCGCGTACCCAGGACCCGCAACTGCACCACCTGGCTGATGTGATTGCCGAATGCGGGCGCCGCGGCCATGAGATGGCCGAATCGATGCTGTCGTTCGTGCGCGGCTCGCGCAAGCCCAGCGAACACATCCGCATCGATGACCTGTTCCAGGCGGTGGCGCTGTTGTTGCGCAGCAGTGTGCCCGATGCGGTCACCCTGGATGTACAGGTGCAGGACGAAGGCCTGGCCGTGGACGCCAATTCCACCGAGCTGCAGCAGGTGCTGTTGAACCTGGCGTTGAATGCGATCCAGGCGATGCCCGATGGCGGCCGCCTGAGCCTGGTGGCGCGCCACGATGGCCAGCGCGAGGGCGTGGACTGGATGCGCATTGCCGTGGCCGACGAAGGCATCGGCATGGACGCAGATACGCTGTCGCACCTGTTCAATCCCTTCTTCACCACCAAGGCCGAGGGCACCGGGCTGGGCCTGATGTCGTGCAAGCGCATCGTCGAAGGCGCCGGCGGCAGCATCCAGGTCAGCAGCCAGCCGGGGCACGGCAGCTGTTTCGAGCTGCACCTGCCCATGCACGACCGCGCCGACCGCAGCGAGCCGGTGGAACAGCTGGTGGCGCTGGGCAGTGGCCAATCGATCCTGGTGGTGGATGGAGAAGCCACGCGGCTGTCGCTGCTCGGCAATGCGCTGTCCAGCCAGGGCTACCAGTTGCAGCTGGCCTCGGACGGCCCGGCGGCGCTGCGCTGGATGCAGCAGGAGGCGATGCCGGCGCTGGTGATTGCCGATGCGGGATCGCGGTTGTTGCCGGCCAGCCAGTTGCTGGGCGAAATGGCGGCGTTGGGTTATCGCGGCCCGGCGCTGGTGCTGGAAGAGGCGCAGGTGGACATGCCCGCCGACGATATTCCGGACGGCATCCAGGTGCACGTGCTGCGCAAGCCGCTGCAGATGCAGCAGGTGTTCCGCGCCGTGGCCGAAGCATTGGCCTGAGCGCAGGCCGCCGGGCATGACCCGGCGCTACCCCGCTTCGTCGCGCGAGGTTTCCCACGGGAACCTGGGCAGGCTTTCCACCGCCTGTTCCAGCCGCCGCGACCAGTTCTGGTGGATGTCGGCGTACAGCGCCGAATCGGCCCCCAGCCGCAGCTGCTGGCCGACCCGCAGCTCGCCATCGCGGATCAGCGCCAGATCGATCGGCAGGCCCACCGACAGGTTCGAACGGATGGTGGAATCGAGAGAGACGATGGCCGTGCGCGCGGCATCGCCCAGGCGCGTGGCGGGGCTGAGGATGCGGTCCAGGATCGGTTTGCCGTATTTCGATTCGCCGATCTGCAGGTACGGCGTTTCCGGTGAGGCGGCAATGGCGTTGCCCAGCGGGTACACCATGTACAGGCCGGGCCGCTCGCCGGCCACTTGGCCGCCGAAGATCAGCGTGGCCTGGGTGTTCACCCCGTCGTGGCCGTGTTCGCTGTGCTTGCACTTCACCTGGCTGTCCACCAGCAGCTGGCCCACGTAGGCCGCGGCCTCGAACAGGTGGGGCATGTCGCGCAGGTTCGGCGTGCGCCGTTCGGCGGCATCGCGGGTCAGGCGCGAGACCAGCAGCTGGGTGGTGGCCAGGTTGCCGGCGGCCATCAGCACGAAGGCGGCCTCGCCGGGGTAGTCGAACACGTGCAGCTTGCGGTGCACGCGCACGTCGTCCAGCGAGGCATTGGTGCGGGTGTCGGCGGCGAAGACCAGGCCTTCATCCACCTCGATTCCAACGCAATAGGTCATGTCGGTGCCCTATCATGTGCGTCCCGGAGTGTAGGCAGGCCGCCGTGATGACGGCATGCCCACGTCCCCCCAGAACGCCGCCACCGGAATCGCATGACTACCGTGCTCCTGAGCCTGGGCAGCAACGTCCAGCCCCGCCGCTACCTCCACGCCGCGGTGGCGGCCCTGCGCGAGCGTTTCGGCGCCGTGCGGGTGTCGCCGGCCTACCAGACCGCCGCCGTCGGCTTCGAAGGCCCGGCCTTCCTCAACAACGCCGTGGCGATCGAGACCGACCTGCCGCTGCAGGAACTGGACGACTGGCTGCATGCGCTGGAAGACGCGCATGGGCGCGATCGCAGCGGGCCGCGTTTTTCCGACCGTACGCTGGACATCGACGTGGTGTTCTACGGCGATCTGATCGTGGAAGGCCCCGGCCACCTGCGCATTCCGCGCCCGGAACTGAAGCACGCCTTCGTGCTGAAGCCGTTGGCCGATATCGCCGCGGATTTCATCGACCCGGTCAGTGGCCAGGACCTGGCCACGCTATGGCGGGCGCACCGGCAGCATGGCGAGGCGTTCGAGGTGGTCGATCTCGCGTAATGGCGTTCCCGCTGCGCTCGCCGGGGCGGGGCCCCCCCGGCCCCCCCCCAGTGGGGGACAAGAGCGGCCGGGGCGGCCGCCGCGGCCGCGCCCCCCCCCCCCCGGGGCCCGCCGGCGCCCCCCCCCGGCGGAACGCTCAACTGACGGTGCGGCCGCCATCCACGCGTAGCGTGTGGCCGGTCACGAACTGCGCATCGGCCACCAGCCAATAGACGGCCTCGGCAATCTCTTCCACGGTGCCGATGCGCGCCAGCGGCGTGCGCGCCAGCAGCGCTTCGCGGGCGAAATCGTCCTTGCCTTGTTCCGGCCACAGGATCGCGCCGGGGGCGACCGCGTTCACCCGCACCTTCGGGGCCAGCTCCAGCGCCAGCGAACGGGTGGCCATTTCCAGCGCGGCCTTGGCCATCGTGTAGGCCACGTGGTCGCGCATCGGATCGGTGCCGTGCAGGTCGGTCAGGTTCACGATGCTGCCGTGCTGGCGGCGCAGGTGCGGGGCGGCCGCCTGGGCCAGCAGCAGCGGCGCGCGCGCGTTCACCGCATACAGTTCGTCCATGGCCTCGGCGGTGACCTGGCCCAGCGGGGTGGCGAAGAAGTTGGAGGCATTGTTGACCAGCGCATCCAGGCGGCCGAAGTGGGCCACCGCCTGGTCCACCAGGTCGGGCAGGGCGGCGGCGTCACGCAGGTCGGCCTGCAGGGCCAGCACGCTGCCGGGGCGGACGTTCTCCAGATCGAAGGCGGCCTGCTGCAGTTCGGCGCTGGATGTATGCGCGTGCAGCACCACCGACCAGCCACAGGCGTGGAACTGGCGGGCAATGGCCGCGCCGATCCGGCGTGCGCTGCCGGTGATCAGGGCCACGGGGGCGGTGTCGCTCATGAGGGTCCTCCAAGGCTCGGCTATCCTGTGCACCATTGTCACCGCATTCGAAGACGCCATGCAGCCCACCTTCCCCCTGCCCGAAGCCGATGCCCTGGCCCACAGCGACCAGCTGGCCGCCGCCCTGCGCGCTGAAATCCTTGCGCAGGGTGGGGCGATGCCGTTCTCCCGCTTCATGGAGCTGTGCCTGTACGCGCCGGGCTGGGGCTATTACAGCGCCGGTGCCAGCAAGTTCGGCGGCAGTGGCGATTTCACTACCGCGCCGGAACTGGGCGGCCTGTTCGCCGGCAGCGTGGCCAACGCGCTGGCGCCGGTGTTCGGCCAGCTGGGCGCGCACGCCCGCCTGCTGGAACTGGGCGGCGGCACCGGTGCATTCGCCGAAGCCGTGCTGCTGCGCTTGGCCGAGCTGGACGCCCTGCCGGCGCGCTACGCGATCCTGGAACCCAGTGCCGACCTGCGCCAGCGCCAGCAGCAGCGCCTGCAGCAGAACCTGCCGGCCGAGCTGGCCGCGCGTGTGGAGTGGGTGGACCGCCCGTTCGACGATGACTGGGAAGGCGTGGTGTTCGCCAACGAGGTGATCGACGCGCTGCCCACGCCTCGCTTCCTGGTAAAGGACGGCGAGGTCTATGAGGAAACCGTGGAGCTGGATGGCCAGGGCAACTTCATGCGTGGCGCACAGCCGGCCGATGTGCTGCTGAACGGCGCGGTGCGCCATATCGAGCGCTATCTGGAAAAACCCTTCGCCGAGGGCTATCGCTCCGAGGTGCTGCCGCAGCTGCCGTACTGGCTGCAGGCGGTGGCCGGGGGCCTGCAGCGCGGTGCGATGCTGTTCGTCGATTACGGCTACAGCCGCGCCGAGTTCTACCAGCACGACCGCGATGACGGCACGGTGCGCGCGTTCTACCGCCACCACGTGCACAACGAGGTGTACCGCTGGCCGGGCCTGCAGGACATCACCGCGTCGGTGGATTTCACCGCGATGGCCGAGGCCGGCCTGCACGCCGGCTTCGATCTGGCCGGGTACTGCAGCCAGGCCAGCTTCCTGCTGGGCAACGGCCTGGACCAGGTGCTGGTACTGGCCGAAGAGCGCACCGATGAGGTGGGCCGCATCCAGCTGCGCGACCAGGTGAAGAAGCTGACCCTGCCGACCGAGATGGGCGAGCGCTTCCAGGTGATCGGCCTGCAGCGCGATGTGGATTTCGAGCCAGCCTTCGAACTGGGTGACCTGAGCTGGCGCCTGTGAGTGCGGCGCTGCCGCTGCTCAAGCCGCTGCGCCGGCGGCGGCTGTGGGCGGCGCTGTGGGCGCTGGCGGTGCTGGTGGTGATCGTGGTCTGCCTGATCCCACCGCCGCCGCTGGACTTGCCGAAGAACAGCGACAAGGTCGAGCATGTCCTGGCCTATTTCATCCTGGCCGGCAGCGCCGTGCAGTTGTTCCGCCGTGGCCGCCCACTGCTGTGGGCGGGTGTGGGCCTGGTGCTGATGGGCGTGTGCATCGAGTTCGCGCAGGGCGCGCTGACCAGCAACCGCAGTGCCGACGCGATGGATGCCATCGCCAACACGATCGGCGTGCTGGCGGGCATGGGCACCACGTTCACCCCGCTGCGCGACCTGCTGCTGCGCTGGCGCGGGTGAGGGCTCCGATCGGGGTCAGAGCCCTTTCCTGCGGAAAGGGATCCGACCCCAGGACCGGGGGCGCTTACCGCAGCGTGGCTTCGTCCAGCACCCACATCGCCGGGCGGGTGTCGCCGGTGAAGTTGATGCACAGATCATCGGTACCGGTCAGGCCGGCCGGCAGTGTGGCGTGCAGGGTCACGAAGCCATCGGCATCGGGCTTTTCCGGCAGCGGCACTTCGGCCAGCACCGGGCCGCTGCAGTCGCCGCGGCGGATGCGCATCTCACCGTTCGCGCGCGTGGCCTTTTCGAACTTGCGCGCCGGTTCGTCGTGGGCCAGCTGGAAGTAGTACGGAATGCGCCCAGCACGCACGTCGATGCGGCTGATACCGGCCAGCTGTGCATCGGCCCAGCGCCAGCACGGCTGGAAGATATCCACGTTGAACACGGCACGCGCGCCTTCGCGCGGGCCGTCATCTTCCAGGCGCAGCACCAGGCCCTTTTCGCCCACGCAGCTGAGCAGCTGCTGGCTGCGGCGACTCAACAGCGACTGCGCGCTGTAGTCCACCACGGTGGGCGCAGCGGCCAGCATCTGGCCCTGGTAGAACGCGGCCGCCTGCACGGTGGCCGGCAGCGTTTCGGTCAGCGGCGTGGTGTACAGCGGCGACTGCGCGGTGACCGGCTTGCCATCGGTGCGGTAACGCACCTCGTAGCCCAGCGGGTTGGACAGCGACACCGTTACCGTGTTGGCGGCGCGGTTGTCGGTCTGGCCCACGGCCACCTGGAACGGCGTCTGGGCGTAGGCCAGGCCCCAGGCACGGTAGCGCTGCAGCTGCGCCGGCAGGCGGGCCAGGAAATCGCGGAAATCACGCTGCGCGACCGGGCTCCAGCCGGTTTCGGCCACCGCTGCCAGGCGCGGGAACAGGTTGTGCTGCAGGCGCGCGTAGCTGCGCGTGTGCTCGGTGAACATGTTCGCCTGCAGGCCCAGGATATGCCCGCGCTTGTCGGCGGCCAGTTCGGCCGGCACCGGCTCGAAGGCGTACAGCTTGGCCAGGTTCACCTGCGCCGGGCGGCCCGGCGGTTCGTTCGGCGAAGCGGTCTGCAGGTAATCCAGGTACAGGTGCGTGACCGGCGACATGATCACGTCGTGGCCGGCGCTGGCCGCGGCCAGGCCGCCTTCGGTACCGCGCCAGGACATCACCGTGGCCTGCGGCGGCAGCCCGCCTTCCAGGATCTCGTCCCAACCGATCAGGCGGCGGTCGTGGTCTTCCAGGAAGGTTTCCAGGCGCTTGATGATGTGGCTCTGCATGGCCATCTCATCCTTGATGCCCAGCTGGCGCATGCGCTGCTGCACGCGCGCCGAGGCGATCCACTGGTCTTTCACTGCTTCGTCGCCACCCACGTGCACGTAGCGCGCGGGGAACAGCGCGATCACTTCTTCCAGCACGTTTTCCAGGAACTGCACCGTGCTGTCTTCGGTATTGAACAGGTTGGGGAACACGCCCCATTCGCTGATCGGCTGCAGCGGGGTGCTGATCGAGCCCAGTTCGGGATAGGCGGCAATGGCGGCGGTGGCGTGGCCGGGCACGTCGATTTCCGGAATCACCTGGATATGCAGCTTGGCCGCATAGGCAATCACTTCGCGGATCTGGTCCTGGGTGTAGTAGCCGCAGTACGGGTACTGCTTGCCGCTGACCGGATCGATGCCGCCATCGCCGGCGGGCAGGCGGCAGCTGCCGACGCTGGTCAGCTTCGGGTAGCGCTTGATTTCCATGCGCCAGCCCTGGTCGTCGGTCAGGTGCCAATGGAAGGTGTTGAGCTTGTGCGCGGCCATCGCATCGAGCACGCGCTTGATATCGTCCAGGCTCTGGAAATGGCGCGCCGAATCGAGCATGAAACCGCGCCAGCTGAAGCGCGGTTCGTCGGAAATGTGCACGGCCGGCAGTACGCCGTTGCTGCCGCCGGTGGCCAGCTGGGCCAGGGTGGTGGCGCCGTAGAACAGGCCGGTTTCGTTGCCGGCCTGCACCCGCACGCCCTGTGCGTCGCTTTCCAGCGTGTAGCTTTCGCCGCTGTCGCGGAAGGTCGGCACGATCTGGAACTGGACGCTGCCCGTGTTCGCCACTGCGCCCTCACGCGCTGCGGCCAGGCGCGGGCCACCGCTGCGCGCCAGCAGGTCGGCAAACTGCGCGGCCACGCGCTGTGCGGCTTCGCCGTCGGCCAGCAGCGGGGTGTCGGCACGCACGGTGATGCCCGCACCGGTGCCGCGCTGTACCCGCGCCGGGACGGGAATCAGCATCAGGCTGCCGGCACGCAGTTGCGGGCCCGGGCCCGAATCCAGGTCCGGCGCATCGGCGGCTAGCGCCGGCAGGGCCGCGAACAGGGTGCCCAGCAGCAGCGGGGCAAGCGGGGAAAATCGCATCGTGTCACTCCTGTGGTGGGCGGCCTGCAGTGGCCGCCGCGCAGGCGCCTGTGCAGGCGCCCACCGGTATCCCATCGTACGACGGGCCCGGAAGACCGGGCCCGTCGCGCGTGTTGCACTGCGCTGGCTTAGAACTTGAAGTGCACGGTGGCCATGTAGCGGCGGCCACTCTTGTACTTGCCGGCCAGGTGTTCCTTGTCGCCCAGGTACTGGAAGTAGGTCTCGTCCAGCAGGTTCTGCGCGTCGATGTTCAACGACCAGTTGTCGTTGAAGGTGTAGCCGAAGCTGGCACCCAGTTCAGCGTAGTCATCCACGCTGGCCGGGGCCGCACCGGCCACGTAGCCACCGGCCAGGTAGCTGTCGCGCCAGTTGTAGGTCAGGCGGGCATTCACCGGGCCCTTTTCGAAGTACGGGCTGAGCGCGATGGCGTTGCGCGACTGGTAGGGCAGCGGATCGCCGGTGTTGTTCTCACCGTTGGCATAGGTGTAGTTGGCGGTCAGGCCGAAGCCGCTTTCACCGAAGGGCTGCTGCAGGCTGATGTTGAAGCCCTTCACGTGGCCGCTGCCGGCATTGCGCGGGCGCTGGATGCTGTAATCGCAGTAGCCGTCGGCGGTGCAGCCGTTGGTACCGACGATGTTCGCCCAGGTGGCCGGCGAGGTATCGCGGATCGAGTTGTACTGGCGCTCGATGGTGGCCGAGGTGTCGATGTAGTTGTCGATCTTCTTGTAGAACACCGACCAGGCCACCACCGACTGCGGTGCGTAGTAGTACTCGGCCGACGCGTTGAAGTTCCACGACTCGTACGGCGACAGATCGGCGTTGCCGCCCGAGCCGGTCAGGGTGGTGTCGTTCAGGAAGGTGTTGTTGACCATCTGGTTGTACGGCGCCCAGGCGATCACCTTCGCCGCGGCGAAGCGGAACACCCAGTCATTGTCGGTGTCCCAGGCCAGGCTCAGCGACGGCAGCACGAAGTCTTCCTTCTTGGTGCGGGTCTGCCACTTGCTGTCCAGGTCGGTCAGGGTGGGGGTGCCACCGTAGACGAAGCCGCTGCCTTCGGTCTTGGAATCGACGTAGCGCACGCCCAGGTTGCCGCGCAGCGGGCCGTTGGAGAAGTTCAACTGCGCGTAGGCGGCGTTGTTGGTCTGGGTGAGCGCCCAGCTGTTGTTGAGGTAGCTGGCCGGATCGGGGTTGCTGTAGTCGATCGGGCTGTTGCGCACCCAGTTCAGCACGTTGTCACGGCCGGCCTGCACGTGGCGGCCCTGGTCGTCGGTGAAGCCCTGGATATCGGTCAGGCCGATGGTGCCGACGTCGGCCAGGGTGCCCGGGGTCACGCCGCCGTACACGTTCAGGGTGAAGGCTTCATCGTGCTTGCCATGGCGCACGCCGAACTGCAGCTGGTTGAAGATGCTGTCGAACTGCACGTTGAAGTCGAGCTGGGCGTAGGTGTCCTTGCTCTCGGTGGAGAACACGCCGTTGTTGCCGAACCAGCCACCGGCCGAACCCCAGTTGGCCGGATCGCGGGCACCGGCCGGGTCATCGAAGGTGATGCCCTTGTCCATGTTCCAGCTGTAGCCACCGTTGTAGAACGGTTCGATGAAGTACTGCGCCAGGTCCTTGTTTTCCGACTTGCTCTGGCCGACCTGGCCGCTGACGCCCCACGATTCGCTCTTCCACGCGCCGCGCAGGTCCACGCCCTTGGTGGTCACCTCGGACAGGCGCACGTTGTTGTCATAGATCAGCGTGCCGCTGTTGGCGGTGGCGCTGGCATCGGAATGGCCGCTGGTGGCCACGCCGTTGCGCACGGTGCCCAGCTGGTCCACCGCGTTCACGGTGCCCGGGTTCCAGGTCAGGAAGGAGTAGAGCGACTGGTTGTAGTTGTCGAACTTTTCCTTGATGTACAGGCCGCTCAGGTTGAACTCCAGTTCGTCGGTCGGCTTGAACTGCAGGTTGACCACGGCGCTGTCACGCTTGCGTTCCTGCTGGAACCAGGCGGCGTTGAACGAGTTCGGCACGTCCACGTCGGCGGCCACGCCGGTGGCGTTGGCGAAGGTGCTGGCCTTTACGTAGCCGAACACTTCCTTGCCCTGGCGGTCCACCGCTTCTTCATAGTGCTGCGCCGACACGGCCACGCCGAAGGTCTCGGCATCGTTCTTCCAGCTGTACAGCACGGCCGCGTTCGGCTTGCCTTCGCTGGCCTGCTCGCTGTAGCTGTAGCCCACCGAGGCGGCCACTTCGTTCTGCTTCATGTCCAGCGGCTGGCGGGTGTGCATCAGCACGGTGCCGCCCAGGCTGCCTTCGGTCAGGCGTGCTTCGGAGGACTTGATGATTTCAGCGCGGCCCAGGATCTGCGGCGCCAGCAGGGTGTAGTCGAAGCCGCGGTTGGGCTGTTCGCCATACAGCCAGATGGCCTGCGCCACCGGGTGGTTGTCCAGGAAGGACAGGTTGAGGCTGGGGTCGGTGCCGTCGATGCTGACACGTTCGCCCTGGCCGAAGCGGCGGTCCAGGGTGACGCCCGGAATCTGCGAAAGCGCTTCGGCCACGTTGGTGCTGGGAAACTTGCCGATGTCTTCGGCGGTGATCGCTTCAGACACACCGACGTTGTTGCGCTTGGTGTCCAGCGACTTTTCCAGGCTGGCACGGATACCCACCACCTGCACGGTGTCCAGGTCCTGCGGGGTAGTTTGCTGTGCATGCGCCGAGAAGGCGAGGCAGCCGACGATGGCTGCCGAAAGCAGAGTCTTGCGGGTGTTCATGATGTCTCTCCTCATCACTGGGTTGCGGTGTCGGCGGCGTGCGGTAGGTAGGAACGCGCACGGCTGCCTCTGCAGCAACCTGCGCGGTGGTGCGGATACAGCGCGTACAGCGTGTTGCGTACTGCGTATTGCCGATCAGGCGGGGTGGTGCAGCAGGAACCAGCTGGCGGCGCCGATCACGCCCAGCTGCCCATGCTCGACCACCTTCACCGGGATGCGTGCCAGCGCTTCGCCCATCGGCCCCTTTTGCAGGTAGCGTTCGACGAAGGTGCTGGCGCGCAGGTATTCGCGGATCTGCGGCAGGATGCCGCCGGCCAGGTAGACGCCACCGTGGGCGCCGTAGAACAGCGCCATGTCACCGATGGTGCTGCCCAGCAGGCCGCAGAACACATCCAGCGCCTGCCGTGCGTGTGCGTCGCTGCCGGACATGGCCGCCGCGGTCACCGCGTCGGGGCTGGCCAGCTGCGGGGCATCGCCCTGCTGGGCGCAGACGGCGTGGTACAGGTTCATCAGGCCGGGGCCGGACAGCGCGTGTTCGATCGACACATGCGCACGCTCGCGCTGCATGTGGCGCACGATGTCCATTTCCAGCGCGGTGCTGGCCGCCAGAGTGGGCTGGCCGGCTTCGGTGGCCAGGACCACCGGGCCGTTCGCGGTGGGAATCCACAACGCCGCGCCCAGGCCGGTGCCGGGGCCGACCACCAGGGTCGGGCCGCGCGCGGCGCTTTCGGGCCCGCACAGGTGCAGCACGCCGCTGGCATCGACCTGCGCGGCGGCATAGGCCACTGCTTCGAAGTCGTTGACGATGTGCACGCGCTGCACGCCCACCTCGGCTTCGATCTGCCGCGCCGACAACGGCCACGGCACGTTGGCGGTGATCACCGTGCCGTCTTCGCGGGCGTAGCCGGCGGTGGCCACCACGCAGTGCGCGGGGCGGGCGTCTTGGCCCAGGAAGTCGGAAAGGATGGCGGCCAGGCCGGCATGGTCGGCGTTGCGGTACTTGCGGTAGTCCAGCACCTGCACCGGATGGGCGGCATCGCCGCTGGCCTGCACCCGGGCCACGCGCACATGGGTGCCACCAACGTCAGCGGCCAGGAACGAGGGCGCGTGACGGGAAAGCACATGGGCCGGGGCGGGATGGCTGGCGGTCACGCGGGCTCCTGCTGCAGGTGGGTACCGGGCCCACGAAAGACCCGGCGATGGGGCGGAGTCTGTAACTGCGCTGACAACGATGTCAACGAGTTCGTGACACTTTCGTTGCTGCGGCGCAACGAATCAAGTGCCGGGTAAACGTTTACACCGCGTGATGGTCCTTCGGTCCCGCAGGCCGTTGTGCCACAGGCGTCAAGGCCTGTCGCGCATTCAGCGGCATTGCCTCGGGTGTCCTTGCGCAGTGCAGCACCCGCGCGAACCGGTGCAGATTGGAAGTTGACAAACCGCCGCCGTCCATCGAAAGAATGTGACAACGTTGTTCCCAGCCACTCTCCGACGCCGCGTTCTGCGGCCGTCGCCGCAGGAGCCCTCCTGATGTCCGCCGTCCCCGCTGCAAGCGCGCGCCCGAACGTGGCCACCTCCATCGCCATCGTCGGCGTGTTGTTCTTCCTGATCGGCTTCTTCACCTGGCTCAACGGCCCGTTGATCACCTTCGTCAAGCTCGCCTTCGAGCTGAGCGAAGTCGGCGCCTTCCTGGTGCTGATGGTGTTCTACCTGTCCTACTTCTTCCTGGCGCTGCCCTCGTCGTGGATCCTGCGCCGCACGGGCATGAAGAAGGGCCTGAGCCTGAGCCTGCTGGTGATGGCCGGTGGCGCGGCACTGTTCGGCGAATTCGCCACCCAGCGCTGGTACCCCGGCGCACTGGGCGGCCTGTTCGTGATCGGCAGCGGCCTGGCGTTGCTGCAGACGGCCATCAACCCGTACATCTCCATCCTGGGGCCGATTGAAACGGCGGCGCGGCGCATCGCGTTGATGGGCATCTGCAACAAGATCGCCGGCATCCTGGCGCCGATCCTGATCGGCACGGTGGTGCTGCATGGCATTGGCGATCTGGACGTGCAGGTGCAGGCGGCCGATGCCGCGACCAAGGCCGTGCTGTTGAATCAGTTCGCCGCCAAGATCCACGCCCCGTACCTGGCCATGGCGGCGCTGCTGGTGGTGCTGGCGGTGGCGATCCTGTTCTCGCCGTTGCCGGAAATCAAATCGTCCGAAGCCAACGCCACGCCGGTGGCCGCCGGTGCGGTCGAGCGCCGCAGCATCTTCCAGTTCCCGCACCTGTGGCTGGGCGTGCTGTGCCTGTTCGTGTACGTGGGCGTGGAAGTGATGGCCGGCGATGCCATCGGCACCTACGGCCATGGCTTCAACCTGCCGCTGGACGAGACCAAGATGTTCACCGCCTTCACCCTGGGCGCGATGCTGGTCGGTTACGTGGTCGGCCTGCTGGTGATTCCGCGGGTGGTGTCGCAGTCGCGCTACCTGACCCTGTCGGCGGTGCTGGGCGTGGTGTTCTGCCTGGGCGCGTGGGCAACGCACGGCTATGTGTCGGTGGCCTTCGTGGCCCTGCTGGGCTTTGCCAACGCCATGATGTGGCCGGCCATCTTCCCGCTGGCCATCCGCGGCCTGGGGCGCTTCACCGAAACCGGTTCGGCCCTGCTGGTGATGGGTATTGCCGGTGGCGCGATCATTCCGCAGCTGTTCGCCCTGCTCAAGCAGCACATCGATTTCCAGCTCACCTTCGTGCTGCTGATGGTCCCCTGCTACCTGTACATCCTGTTCTATTCGGTGGTGGGCCACCGGGTGGGCCTGCCGCAGGACCGGGGCTGATCGGCGATGATGGACGGCAGCCAACCCCAGGAAAAACCGATGCGCAGAGCGACCATCAAGGACGTTGCCGAAAAGGCCAAGGTCTCGCTGAAGACGGTATCGCGGGTGATCAACAACGAGCCCTCGGTGATGCAGGCCACCCGCGCGCGGGTGCTGCGTGCCATCGCCGAGCTGGACTACGAACCCGATCCGTCCGCGCGCAACCTGCGCAGCGGCACCACCTTCGTGATCGGGCTGGTGTATGACAACCCCAACCCGTACCACATCATCGGCGTGCAGAACGGTGTGCTGGCGGCCTGCCGCGAAACCGGCTTCGGCCTGCAGATCCACCCCTGCGATTCCAGCTCGCCACTGCTGGCCGACGAGCTGGCCGACTGGGTGCAGCGTTCGCGCCTGGCCGGGCTGGTGCTGACCGCCCCGATGTCCGAGCGCCGCGACCTGATCCAGGCGCTGACCGCGCGCGGCATCAAGCTGGTGCGCATCATTGCGGCCACCGAAGATCCGGCCGACGGTGCCTGTGTGTTCGTGGACGACCGCGAGGCCGCCTACGAGATCACCGAGCACCTGATCCAGCTCGGCCACCAGCGCATCGGCTTCCTGTGGGGCGGCACCTCGCACCGTTCCTCCGGCGAACGTTACGCTGGTTACGAGGCTGCGCTGAAGGACTACGGCATGACCGTGGACAAGCACCTGGTGGTGCAGGGCGATTACACCTTCGACGACGGTTTCCGCGGTGCGCGCCGCCTGCTGGCGCTGCGCGAACCGCCCACCGCCATTTTCGGTTCCAACGATGAAATCGCCGCCGGCGTGCTGGCCGCGGCGAAGTCGGCCGGCATGAGCGTGCCCTACGACCTGTCCATCGCCGGTTTCGAGGACAGCCCGTTCTCGCGCCAGTCGTGGCCGCCACTGACCACCGCCAAGCAGGCCACCGAAGACATCGCCCGCCACGCCGCGCGCCTGCTGATCGGCCAGCTGCGCAGCGATGCCTACGATGAGGCGCCCGCGTCGCTGCACAACCAGGGCTTTGTGCCGCAGCTGGTGGTGCGCGGTTCCACCGCACCGATGCGCCCGTCCGGCGCCCGTCCCCTTCCTTCCGAACCTGCCTGAGCCCGCCATGTCGCTGTCAGACCCCACCGCCACCCTGATGTTTGCCGAAGCCGCCGAAGCGGCCGATGTGGTCGCACGCCAGTTCGCCCGCAACCACGCCACGATGGAAACGCTGGCCGCCAGCCTGCGTGCGGCACCGCCGCCGTTCGTGGTGACCTGTGCACGCGGCAGCTCCGACCACGCCGCTACCTACGGCAAGTACCTGCTGGAAACCCAGCTGGGCCTGGTGGTCGCCTCGGCCTCGCCGTCGGTGGGCTCGGTCTACGCTGCACCACTGCAGCTGCGCGGTGCGCTGTTCATCGTCATCTCGCAGTCGGGCAAGAGCCCGGACCTGCTGCGCAATGCCGAGGCTGCCAAGGCCGCCGGCGCACGCGTGGTGGCGCTGGTGAACGTGGAAGATTCGCCGCTGGCGCAGCTGGCCGACACGGTCATTCCGCTGCACGCCGGTGCTGAAAAGAGCGTGGCCGCAACCAAGAGCTACCTGGCCTCGCTGGCCGCGCTGCTGCAGCTGGCCGCGTACTGGAAGCAGGACAGCAGCCTGCGCAATGCGCTGGATCTGCTGCCTGACGCGATGCGCAGCGCGTGGCAGTGCGACTGGGGTGCAGTCACCGATGGCCTGGTCGATGCCACCAACCTGTTCGTGCTCGGCCGCGGCCTGGGCCTGGGCGCAGCGCAGGAAGCCGCACTGAAGTTCAAGGAAACCTGCAGCCTGCACGCCGAAGCGTACAGCTCGGCCGAGGTCAAGCATGGTCCGATGGCGCTGGTCGGCCGCGGCTTCCCGGTGCTGGCCTTCGCCCAGCCCGATGAAACCGGTGCCGGCACCCGTGCGGTGGTCGAGGAATTCAGTGCGCGCGGCGCCCAGGTGTGGATGGCCGGCGCCGGTGGCAACCTGCCGGTGGCGGTCGCGCCGCACCCGCTGTGCGCCCCTCTGCTGACCGTGCAGAGCTTCTACCGCGCCATCAACGCACTGGCGATCCGCCGTGGCTTCAATCCCGACCTGCCGCCGCACCTGAACAAGGTCACGGAGACGGTCTGATGGCCACGGTCCTGCGCAACGCCCGCATCCTCACCGGCGATGACTTCCGCGACGACCTGGCGGTGGTGATCGAAGACGGCCGCATCATCGCGCTGCTGCCCGACGCCGCGCCGCAGCTGGGCCAGGCTGACGAACAGGTGGACCTGGGCGGCGGCTGGCTGCTGCCGGGCTTCATCGACGTGCAGGTCAACGGCGGTGGCGGTGCGCTGTTCAACAACACGCCGGATGTCGCCTCGCTGCGCACCATCGCGCAGGCCCACCGGCGCTTCGGCACCACTGCGATGTTGCCGACCCTGATCAGCGACGACGTTGACGTGATGCGCGAGGCGATCGGTGCGATGCGCGAGGCGATCGCGCAGCAGGTGCCGGGCATCATCGGCATCCATCTGGAAGGCCCGTACATCGCCCCGGCGCGCAAGGGCACCCACGATGCCAGCAAGTTCCGCGTGCCCGATGCCGATGAAATCGCACTGGCCGCGTCGCTGGACAACGGCGTGACCCTGCTGACCCTGGCGCCGGAACGCGTGCCGCTGGAGTCGATCCGTGCACTGGTGGAGCGCGGGGTGATCGTGGCCGCCGGGCATACCGCCGGCAGTTATGAAGAGATCCGCGCCGGCCTGGATGCCGGCGTGCGCGGCTTCACCCATCTGTACAACGCGATGTCGCCGCTGCAGGGGCGCGAGCCAGGTGCAGTGGGTGCCGCGCTGGAAGACCGTGACAGCTGGATCGGCATCATTGTCGATGGCGTGCACGTGCACCCGGCCAGCCTGCGCGTGGCGCTGGCCGCCAAGCCGCGCGGTCGTCTGCTGCTGGTGACCGACGCGATGCCGCCGGTCGGTGCCGACGACCCCAGCTATGTGCTATACGGCGAAACCATCACCGCGGTGGATGGCGTGGTGCGCAACGCCGCCGGTGCGCTGGCCGGTTCGGCGCTGGACATGGCCACGGCCGTGCGCAACACCGTGCAGCTGCTCGGCCAGCCGCTGGCCGAGGCCGCGCGCATGGCCTCGACCTACCCGGCGCAGTTCCTCAACGTGGATGATCGCCTGGGCCACATCGCCGAGGGCTACCAGGCCGACCTGGTGCTGCTGGACGATGCATTGCAGGTGCGTGGCACCTGGATTGCCGGGCAGTACGAGGCCGCGTGATGGGCGTGGCGGCGTCGGCACGGCTGGGCTCGATCGATGCGCTGCGTGGCCTGACCGTGGCCGGCATGCTGCTGGTCAACAATCCCGGCGACTGGGGCGCGGTGTTTGCGCCGTTGCGCCATGCCGAGTGGCATGGCTGCACGCCCACCGACCTGGTGTTTCCGTTCTTCCTGTTCCTGGTGGGCGTATCGATGGCCTTCAGCGTGGCCCCGCGTGCGCAGGACCGTGCCGCGCGCCCGGCGTTGGCCAAGGGCGTGCTGGAGCGGGCGCTGCGCATCGCCATTGCCGGTGTGCTGCTGCACCTGCTGGTGTGGTGGGCGCTGCACACGCATCACTTCCGCATCTGGGGGGTGCTGCAGCGTATCGCGCTTTGCGCGGCGCTGGTGGGCGTGCTGGCGGTGTACGCGCGGCCACGCACGCAGCTGGCGCTGCTGGTCGGTCTGCTCGTGGGCTACGCGGTGCTGCTGCTGGGCAGCGGCGATCTGGCACCGTTTACCAATCCGGCCAGCCGCTTGGATACCGCGTGGTTCGCACCGTGGATCTACCAATGGCAGCCGGAAACCGGCCTGGGCCACGACCCGGAAGGCCTGCTGAGCAGCCTGGGGGCGCTGGCCACCACTGTGCTCGGTCTGCTGGCCGGTGGCCTGCTGCGCGCTGGCCGTAGCGCTGCACTGGCCGGGGTGGGCGTGGCCTGTGCCGTGCTGGGGCTGCTGCTGGCCACGGTGCTGCCGCTCAACAAGCAGCTGTGGACGCCGAGCTACGTGCTGTGGACCGGCGGGCTGGCGGCGCTGGCGCTGTGGCTCGGGCACCTGCTGATCGACCGCAGGGGCTGGCCCGCGCTGGGCCGCCGCTTCGGCGTCAATGCCATCACCGCCTACCTTGGCGCCTCGGTGATGTCGGTGGTGCTGCTGGCCATTGGTGCATGGGGTTGGGTGTGGCAGCAGCTGGCCACGGCGATGCCGGGCGCACTAGAACTGGCCTCGATGCTGCAGGCGATCGCCTTTGTTGCGCTGTGGTGGGGCGTGGCGTGGTGGCTGGACCGGCGTCGCATCTACCTGAAGATCTGAACCGGGCCGGGGCCCTTTGTGCCAACCAAGGTTGGCACCTACCTTGGTTGGGATGAACGCTTTTATGCACATGCACTCGGCGTGATGCATGGATTACTTCACACGCAAAGCGTGCTGCATCCGGCATAACGGCAGGCCTGAAGCCTCCGGCGCCGCTGCGGCGCCCGCACTGTCCATATCCGCAATTCCTGAATCCCCCGACCCAGGAGTGCCATATGTCCGTTGCCGCTATGCGCGCACCGCGCCATCACCGCTTGACCCGCTGCCTGCTGCAGGTCCTCGCCATCCCTGCCGCATTGGCTTCCACCGTGCCCATCGCGTGGGCGGGCTGTGACAACGTCGCCCCGCTCGCCGGGCAGACCATCACCTGCAGTGCCGCAGCGCCCAACCCGCAGACCGTGGCGGTCAGCGCCAACGGCGAGGCCGGCATCACTCTCAACGTCGCCAGTGGCGCACAGTTGCAGCAGGGCGGTGGCGGCAGCGCCGTCAGCCTGGTCGGCGCCGGCGGTCACCAGCTCGGCAACCAGGGGGTGATCAGTTCGGTCGGTGGCATTGCCGTGCAGCTGGGCGGCGGCAGCCGCGTCGACAATCTCGGCAGCATCAGCACCGGCAACAACACCGCGTTGCAGTTCGTCGGTGCAGGCGACAGCGTGCTGGTCAACCGCGGCACCATCAGCGGGCGCTCCGGCGTGCAGTTCGGCGCCGGAAACGATCGCCTGGAGATGCTGGACGGCAGCGTCAGCGGCGGTGTGCTGCAGGGCGATGGCAACGACGTTCTGCTGATCAGCGGCGGCACGCTCGACAGCGTCGACCAGGGCAACGGCGATGACCGGATGACGGTCAGCGGCGGCACCATCACCGGCCTGGTGACGCAGGGCAGTGGTGCCGATGATTTCGTCATGACCGGCGGCACCATCGGCGCGCTGCAGCAGGGCGACAACATCGACACCTTCCGCATGAGCGGCGGCCGCATCATCGGTGCCTTCGAAGATGGCGACCTGGCGTGGATGACCGGCGGCCGCATCGGCCGGGTCAACATGAAGCTGGACAAGAACCTGTGGGACCAGTCCGGCGGCACGGTCGACGGCAACGTGGTCACCGGCTTCGACACCGATACCATCATCATCTCCGGCACGGCCTACATCGGCGGCAACATCAGCGTCAGCGGCGGCAATGACAGCGTGACCATCACCGATGGCACCGTGCGCGGGCAGGTGCTGCTGAGCACCGGCAACGACACCTTCAACTGGAATGGCGGTGGCATCGTCTACGGGGCCATTGATGGCGGGCCGGACAATGACGTGGCCAATCTCAGCAACCTCAACCAGGCCAACCTGGGTGCAGTGCCGCTGTTTGGCGGTGGCAGCGGTAATGACCGGCTCAACTTCAACAACGTCAAGACCACCGGCGTGGCCCGCTTCCAGAACTGGGAGGCGATCAGCCTGGGCAGCAGCACCGAGCTGACCTTCGACGGTGACCTCGTGCTCGGCGACAGCGGGACGGGCACCGGCACGCTTACCTTGGACGACACCAGCACGCTCTACGCCGGCAACGGCGCGCATGCGCTGCGGCCGTTCGCTGCGGGCGCACTGGTCGATGTGATCAACGCCGGGCGCATCGATCTCACCGGCACGGGCGCAGGCGATGTCTTCAGCATCCGCGGCAATTACCGCGGCGAGGGCGGCGGCCTGTACCTGCGCACGGTGCTGGCGGGGGATGGCTCCAACAGCGACCGGTTGGTCATTGACGGCGGCACGGCCAGCGGCACGACCGGCATCGGCATCCTCAACGCCGGCGGCGGTGGCGCGGCGACGCTGGCCGACGGCATCCTGGTGGTGCAGGCCTTGAATGGCGGTACCACCGCGACGAATGCGTTCTCCCTGTTCGCACCGGTATCGGCCGGTGCCTATGAGTACTTCCTGTTCAAGGGTGGCGTCAGCGCCGGCACCGGCGAGAACTGGTACCTGCGTTCGACCCTGGTCGCGGGCCCGACGCCGGCACCGAATGGCAGCGTCAACGCCATGCCGCCGCCGCCCAGCCCCGACGTCGCACCGCCGCCGCCGATCACGCCGGCACCGCCACCGCCGCCGGAGGATCCGATTGATCCCGATCTGACCGCTGGCGAGACCGCACCGCCACCGCCACCGCCGGAGCCGGCACCCGTGGCACCGCCCAGCGACCCGGCCGTACCCGATGTGCCGGTGGCCGGCAGCAGCCTGCCCGGTGCAGGCTCGACCCCGCCCAGCCCGGGTGCACGACCGGCGCAGGGCGACGTGGTGCCGCTGTATCGCCTGGAAACCGCTGCCTACGCGGTGGTGCCGCCGCTGCTGCGCGAGACCTCGCTGGCCAGCCTCGGTACCTTCCACGAGCGCCAGGGCGAACAGCGCCTGCTCTACAGCGTCGGCGCCTTCCGCACCGCTTGGGCGCGACTGGTGGGGCAGAGCAGCGAGATCCATTGGAAGGGCGACGCACAGCCGGGCTTCGATGGCGATGTGATGGGCGTGCAGGCCGGTCTGGATGTGTGGGCGGCCGCCGCTGATGACCATCGCAACCAGGTGGGCGTGTTCGTCGGCCGCACCCGTGCGCAGGGCAGGACCACCGGGCTGGCGCTGGGCTGGGAGAACGTGCAGGTCGGCCAGAGCCGCCTGGACGAAAAGCACGTAGGCCTGTACTGGACGCTGACCGGAAGCGAAGGCGGCTACCTGGACGCGGTGGCGATGCAGAGCCGCTATGACGGCCGCATGCGCTCGTCGCGCGGGCTGGGCATCGATGTGCGCGGTGACGGCACCAGCCTGTCGCTGGAAGCCGGCAAGCCCCTGCTGCAGTTCGGGCAATCGGCATGGTGGCTGGAACCGCAGGTACAGGTGATCTGGCAACGCAGTTCGCTGGATGACCAGCGCGACGCGGTGTCGGCGGTGTCGTTCGACAGTGACAACGCCTGGACCGGCCGCGTGGGCCTGCGCCTGGCCGGCGACTACCAGCTGGCCGACAACGGCTGGCAGCCGTATTTCAAGGTGAACTACTGGCACGGCCGCGCGGGCGAGGACCGCATCCAGTTCGACACCGACGTGATTACCAGCGCGCAACGCTCGCGCGCGCTGGAAGCCGGCATCGGCGTGGCGGGGCGCTTCAACCGCACCGTCAGCGCGTATGCCGTGGCCGACTACACCCGTGAAGTGGGCGGCAGCCGCAACGAAGAACGGCGCGTGATCCAAGGCAACATCGGCCTGCGCGCAGACTGGTAGCGCCGGGCCATGCCCGGCGGGCAACCCCCTTGGCAGGTGTCGACCTTGGTCGACACGCCATGACCCCGTAGCGTCGAGCTTGCTCGACGGCTGTTGGCAAGGCACTCGAGCAAGCTCGACCCTACCGGCGGCTATCGACAACGTCATGAACCAGCGCGCCGGCATGCTCGGCCAGCACCACTACCGCCTGCAGCAACCCTTCTTCCACCTGCGCCGGGCACTGCGCGGCCACATCATCCAGCTCCCGCGCCGACTGCGCCGCCAGCAGCACATCACCGCAGGCCGAAAGCGCGGCAAGACAGCGCGTAGCCTCCGCCAGACCGCGCCCGCGTGCATCGTCAGACTCCTGTGCCACGCCGCGTAACCGGGCGAAGAATGCCGATGGCGGTGTAGCTTCCGCGGCTTCAATCAACGCATCTTCCAAGGCCTCGGCCACGGCATTGGGCAACGCCAACCCGGGCAGCGCATTGCCCAGCAGGGCATGCAGACGGGGATGGGTGGGGTAGAGCGTGGTCATGGCGGCAACCTCACAAGGCAAGGCCACCTGCGGCGTGCAAGGTGGCGGGCGGTGCGGGTTGGCGTGCCGGTCAAAATCCAAGCGAAAAAGCCGACGGATCGCGAGGATCCCCACGCACCGCCCGCCATGGGCGAGCCGATGCATTGTCGTAATTGCCGCTGAGTCGGCAAGTCGATCGCTTGAATGTTTGATTCAGGACGCCAATCCCGGCCAACGCTGGATGCGTTGGCAAAGCCACCTTCGCGCTTTCACTGCAGCGCAGCCATGAGCAAAGTTGCAAATCGTGTGGTGGCCCAGGAGTGCGAAACACGACACGTCGCGCGACGTCCAAGGGCGTATCCTCGTTCCTCCATCTTCCGGCGAAGGAACGTCGAATGCCCATGGGTTTCCGCACCACGATTCTGGCACTGACCGCCGCAATGGCGGCACCTGCCCACGCCATCGAACTGCCCACACGGCAGGCCCAGATCGAACTGGTGGACCTGCTGGAGCGCGAGGCGCTCTACCGTGATCGCGTGGATTGGCCGGAGATCCGTGCACGCATGAGTGCAGCGCAGGGCAACCCGGAAAAGATACGCGACGTACTGAAGGAAGCCATTGGCCGCAGCTCGGGCGGGCACGGTGCGTGGCTCAGCCCGAAGCGGATGGGCGCGGAAGCGCAGCGGCCAGGAGGGGCCAACACCGCTGGCGCCGCCAACGCCACCGGTACAGGCATGACAGCCACGTCGACCGATATGCCGCCTGTTGACCCACGCATCGGCTGGGTCGAGATCGGCGCGTTTTCCATTGTTCCCGGCCCGGAGCTGCAGCAGAAGATGCAGCAACGCGCCGCGCGCTGGCAGGCGACCATCGGTGAGCAGGACAACGGCGCGCGCTGCGGCTGGATCGTGGATCTGCGCGGCAACACCGGCGGGAACATGTGGCCCATGCTGCTGGGCGTTGCCCCGTTGCTGCGGATGACCGCCGGCGATGACGAGACCGTGGGCGCGTTCGTCACCGCCGACGGCCCTTCCGCCTGGCAGTCCACACCGTCTGGCCTGCGTCTGGGCGCGGGCGCCATCGTCGATCTGGGTAAGCCGGGCTATCAGCTGAAGCATGCCGCAGCGCCCGTGGCTGTGCTGACCGGGCCGCAGACCGCCAGTGCCGGCGAAGCGACGGCGCTGGCGTTCCGTGGTCGCGCGCAGGCGCGCAGTTTCGGCGAGCCCACCCGCGGTGTGTCCACCGCCAACGTGGTGCGGCCGCTGGCCGACGGCAGTTCCCTGGTGTTGACTACCAGCGTGATGCAGGACCGCCACGGTCGCGGCGATGGGCGGAAGATCGTGCCTGACGAGCATACCCGCGGCGCTGCAGCCACCGTTGCCGCCGCCCAGGCGTGGCTGCTGGCGCAACCGGCGTGCAAGGGAGGCTGAAGGATGCTGCTGATCGGCCAGCAGGAACGGGTGGTGGTGGTCGGCCCGACCGAGGCGCACCACTGCCTGCGCTGCCAGACAGAAACCGACTTCGCCCCGCAGTTGCGCTACCGCATGGCGCGCATCGACCTGCTGTTCGGCTTCGTCTACCAGCGCCGCTACGAACTGGCCTGCACCGGCTGCGGCCATGGCTGGGTGCTGGACACCGAGACCTTGGACCAGCAGCTGGGCAGGGTGCCGATTCCGTTCCGGCACCGCTTTGGACTGCCGCTGATGCTGGGGGTGGTGGCTGGGCTGGCGGTGGCGGGGTGGATGTGGCGGCAAGGCTATCTGGCCTGAGCTCCCGGCCTGCTAAAGTGGAGTCCAGCAATCACGTACCGGAAGCGACCATGGACCACGACACGCCGTTTGAACCCACCAACGACCTGGAGGTCCGCCTGCTGCAGGCACAGGACGGCACGCTGACCGCCGCGCAGTTCCTGGACGGCCTGTTGACCGCGCCGGTGTTCGTGCTGCTGGACAAGGCCATTGGCGAAGATGGCGCCTGGGACGAGAGCATTTCACCGCTGGTGCTGACCAGCGAAAGCGGCGAGCCGATGTTTGCGGTGTTCACCGCGCCGGAGCGCGCCGAGCTGTGGCACGAACAGCTGCCGCAGTTCGCCCATGCCATGCCGATTGCCGTGCACGCGCTGCTGTCGGGCATCGGCGAGGGCGTTGGCCTGGTGCTGAACCCCGGCCTGGACGTGGGCATGGAGATGATTCCCGATGCCGTGGCCCAGCTGAAGGAGCGCGCCGCGGCCATTACCCGCGGCATGGCGCACTGACCGCGCTCATCGCGCCGCCGCGATCGCCTTCACCCGCGCCCTGGCCAGGGCTTCGCCAATGGCGGGGCCTTTCAGGTGGGTGGTATCCAGATCGCGCGCCTGCACTGAAAGCGCGGCCTGGTGCAGGCGCTTGAGCGTTTCGCCCTGCGGGTAGTCGCTGTCTTCGAAACCCAGCCGGCCGCGCTTGTCGGCCTCGCAGCACAGCGCGATGCGCGCCACCCGCTCGGGCCGACGCAGCGCATCGCATCGGCCCAGCAGTTCCAGCACGGTGGCATCGCGCAGTTCGTCGATGCGGTGCACGTTCAAGTGTTCGCGGCAGACCGCCTCAGCCAGCTGCTGGTGCTCGGTGGGAATCTTCAGCCGTGCGCACAGTTCCTTCAGCGGCGTCACGCCACGCTGCTCGTGCATGATGTGGCGCGGCCATTCGTCCTGCGGGGTCAGGCCCTTGCCGAGGTCGTGGGTGAGGGCGGCGAAGCCCACAAGATCATCGCCCGGCGCCAGGCGTGCGGCCATGTCGCTGACCATTTCCTGGTGGATGCCGGTGTCGACTTCCGGATGGAATTCGGCGCGTTGCGGCACGCCGTACAGGGCTTCCAGTTCCGGCAGGATGGGGCCCAACGCTTGCGCGTCGTGCAGCGTGCGCAGGAAGGCGGACGGGCGTTCGCAGACCAGCGCTTTGCGCAGTTCCTGCCAGACACGTTCGGGCACCAGCGCATCCAGTTCGCCACTGGCGGCGACCTCGCGCATCAGCGCCATGGTTTCGCTGGCGACGGTAAAGCCCAGCGGCGCGAAGCGCGCCATGAAGCGCGCCGCGCGCAGCACGCGCAGCGGGTCTTCCACGAATGCCGGGCCGACATGCCGCAGCACGCGCTGCTGCAGATCGCGCGCACCACCGTAGGGGTCGACCAGGGTGCCGGTGTCTTCGTCGCAGGCAATAGCGTTGATGGTGAAATCGCGTCGCTGCAGATCCTCTTCCAGCGTGACTGCCGGATCGGCATCGACCACGAAGCCGCGATAGCCGCGGCCGGATTTGCGTTCGGTGCGCGCCAGTGCGTATTCCTCACCCGTTTTCGGATGCAGGAACACCGGGAAATCGCGGCCCACGGCGGTGTAGCCCTGCGCTTCCATCTGCGCGGGGGTGGCGCCGACCACCACCCAGTCACGGTCGCCGGGGGGGCGCTGCAGCAGGCGGTCGCGCACGGCGCCGCCGACAAGATAGATCTTCATGGTGGGGATGATCGCATGGGCGTGGTTTGCCGCGCTGCGCTCGCCGGGCATGGCCCGGCGCTACCGGTTCGGACGGCATTGCGGGGCAGCGCCGGGCGATGCCCGGCGGCACCCGCCGCGTCGATCAATCCCCGCCCTGCTCGGCATTGGTGGCGCAGGTGAAGGCCTTGCGCTTGTCCACCAGGCGGCCCATCAGGCGGTCGCTGAGCGGCAGCGCATTGCCGTTGAGGCGCCAGTCGTAGATCACGCTGAAGGCCAGCACGCGGGCCACGTATTCGCGCGTTTCCTTGTAGCTGATGGTCTCGATCCACAGGTCCGGGTCGAAGCCCGGGCGCTGGGTCTGCCAACGCGCGGTCGGGGTCGGCCCGGCGTTGTAGGCAGCGATGGTCACGTAGGGCAGGCCGTCGTACTTGTTCATCAGCTGGCGCAGGTACGCAGTGCCGATGGCGATGTTGGTGTCCGGGTCGTACAGGCTGTCGGCGCCGCCGTAGCCGGTCAGGCCGATCGACTTGGCCACGCTGGCACCGGTGGTGGGCAGCACCTGCATCAGGCCCATGGCATTGGCAGGCGAGCGCGCGCGCGGGGTGAAGGTGCTCTCGGCGCGGATCTCGGCAGCCACCCAGGCCGGATCGATGGCGTTGCGCGCCGATTCGCGGCGGATGGTGCTGTCGTGGTGCAGCGGGAAGCGCAGGTCGTACAGGCGCTGTTCCTGCGGCTGCTTGCCCAGCGCAAACACGGCGCGGTCGAACCAGCCGTTGTCCTGCGCCACGCGCACGGCCAGGCGGCGCTGGGTGTCATCGAAGCGCGACAGCGCGCTGTTCCATTCGGCCACGGCCCAGCCGGTGCGGTCGATCTGGTACAGCGCCATGGCGCGCTGGATGGCCGGATCGCGAGCGACCGCGGCCTGCGCCTGGGCACTGTCGTTGGGCTTCCACGGGCACAGCGTGTACGCCTGCTGCAGCTTGTCGGCGGCCAGGAAGCCGTGGAAGGTGGGGGCGCGAGCGGCATCGCGGAACAGCGGCTGCGCCTGCTGCGCCTGCCCGGTCTTTTCCAGCATGCGCCCTTCGAAATAGGCCCAGCGCGAATCGTTGCGCTGCTTGCTGCCCATCTTGCGGATGGCGGTCAGCGCGGCCGCCCAGTCACCGCGCGACATCGCCTCACGCACACGCCATTCGTGCAGGCGCTCGTCGTAGGCTGATTCGGGCACGGCGTTGAGCCGGCGCGCGGAGTCGGGCAGGTAGGAGGCCACCGTCCACAGCGCGATCTGGTAGCGCACCTGGGCCTGCTGGTCGGCGCTCAGGCCAAGTGCCTGCGCGTACTGCGGCAGCTGCTGTTCGGTGGCACCGGGGTCGGCCTTGGCCAGCTTTTCCAGGCCGTCGGTGGCGATGCGCCGGCTGCGCTCGTTGCGCGGCCAGTTCAGCGCGCTGGCATTGGGCTTGTCGACGAAGGCGGCGTAGGTGTTGGCCAGGACCAGGTCGGCTGCGGGCAGGCCGCGCGCGGCGCTGCGCATCACCGCCGGCTCCTGTGCATCGGCGGCGGCATCGACGCGTTCCCAGCGCAGGGCATCGCTCATGCCGCCCTGGGCCTGCAGCACGGCGAACACCGCATCGCAGGCATCGGGCAGCGACTTGCCGTTCTTGCGCCACAGGTCCTGCGCTTCGCTGGTCCACTGCGCGTCCACCTTGCCGGTGGCCTGGCGGGCGGTCAGCCGCGCGCAGCGCAGGCCCAGGTTTTCGGTCGGCGCCCAGTTGGCCAGCAGGGTGGGCCAGTCCTGGCGACGGGCCACCGAGGGCAGCCACACGCTGCGGAAGCTGTTGGCCACGGCCTGGCCGTCATAGCGCTTCAGGAAGGCCTGCGCCTGGCCGGTGTCCACGCTGTCGATGTTGCGCCGCAGTTGGGCGAACTCGACCCAGCCATAGGCCGGATGGCGGCTGAGCGCGGCGGCCTGCGACGGCACCAGTTGGCCGCGTTCGGCCGCATCGATGGCGGCCTTGAGCTGGCCACTCTGTGCGTCGAGTGATTGGGCGCTGGCGCAGCCGATCAGCAGCGTGGTGGCCAGCGGGAACAGGGACAGGGCGGTCGAAGAGCGTCGGGTCATGGCCCCAGCATAGCGGGCCGTGGCTGAATTCAGTTTCGCGCAGCGTGCACGTGTGGTGCTGGCAAACGGCGGCTGAACGACTGCGTGCGCAGCACTGCCACTGTGGACAATGGGCCGGGTAATTTCGGCCACAGGGCAAGCGGCCCTGCTGCAGGGAGCGGCACATGGCATTCAGTAGCGCAGGACGAAGCGGACCATTGGCTGAGATCAACGTAACGCCACTGGTAGATGTGATGCTGGTGTTGTTGATCATCTTCATCGTGACCGCACCGATCGTGGCGCGGCCGATCACGGTGGATCTGCCGCAGGCCACCGACAGGGTGGTACAGCGACCGGACCCGCCGCCGCCCATCGAGCTGCGCCTGGATGCGGCCAGCCAGTTGAGCTGGAACGGGCAGCCAATGGCCATCGGTGATCTGCAGCAGCGCCTGCGTGCACAGGCGGGCGAGCACGCCGGCAACCTGCCGGAGCTGCGCATCAGCAGCGATCCTTCGGCCGAGTATGAAGGCATGGCGCGGATTCTGGCCGCGGCCGAGGCCACGGGCATGCAGCGGATCGCGTTCGTGCGTTGACACGGTACGACCGGCGTTGAGGGGTTCTGCCTACTCAACGCCGGTCGGCGCTCAGTACTGGCGGCAGTAGACCGTCCGGCCGTCCCAGCTACAGGACATGCGGCTGCTGTCGCCACGCTGCACTGGTACGCCATACATCTGGGCAGATCGCGCCCACCTGTCGAGATCGCCCTCTCGACCAAAATAATACTCGCCGGCATACGATGGAGCGGTGATCCGGTCAGCAATGGACTCGTCAGGAACCATGTTTCCGGTGCCGTCGCGGCTCTCTCCCTTCTGATACTTGGCTTCACCGACATTGTCGGGCGTGATTCGATAGAGCGTCTTCGATCCGTCCCGCCACGTAATGATGATGGTGATCGATCCGCCGCCCTTCATGCTCGACCAGTTCAATGCGGCCTGTTGAATCGAAAGTGCAATGCCGTTCCAGGTCGGGCTGCCGGTATTCGCGCCGGCAAGTTCTGTGGCCAGATACTGTCCAAGTCGCGTTCGCATTGTGGCTGAGTTGACGATATCGAACGTGGTGGATGATTTATAGGAATCCGGAAATTTCACACCGTTCGAATTTCCGGGATTATCCGGGTGCAGTGTAACAACGGTCCCTCCGCCGGCGTTTGGCGAGGCATGGTTCGGTTCTTTTGCGAACGCTGAGGTGCCATCCAGGATGCGCAGGAACGCCATCTGGATCTGATTGGGCACCGAGGTGGGAAGGGCCCGCCATTTTCTGAACTCGCGATCGTATTCGACGTTGAATGCAGTAAGTCGTGCTCGCTCGAAGTCCATGACCACCGTCAGGCCAGCGCCCGATGGCAGCGCTGCATCCCGGGGGGACGCACAGTTGTTGCATTCGACCAGCCCGCCCGCGCGGGCGTTGGTGGGCAATGACAGCAGGGCAATTGCAAGGAGCGCTGCGGGCAACAGCACGGCACTGAGTGCTTTCACGATGAGACCTCGCGTTTAGCGTCTGAAGCCTCAGTCTGTGATGAAGCTGCACGCAAGTTTGCTGGGGCACTTGAATTTCAAACAATTCCTAATCGTTCGCCAGCGCTGCGGATACGGTTGGTTCATTCGTCAAAAGCGCGTGAAAGAGTGTTCTTCATCACGTCGTCATTTTTACAGGTTGTTTACAAAGGAGACGCTGCCGCCATGCAGGAGGGAGCGCGGCAGTCACTGTCCCGACATTCCTTTGGAGAGAGAGCGAATGAAGTACCTGCATCACCGCCCCTTGGCGGTTGCCGTCGCCCTGTGCGTGACGGCTCTGGCACCGATGAGTGCCGCGGCCCAATCCACCACCGATCTGGATCGCGTTGAAGTAACCGGCACGCGCATCAAGCGCGCCGAAGTGGAAGGCCAGGTGCCGATCCAGACCCTGACCCGCACCGAGATCGAACGCACCGGCCTGAACTCCATCGGCGAGGTGCTGCAGCAGCTGACCGGTTCCGGTTCGGCGCTGAACGCCAAGTTCAATTCTTCCGGCAACTTCGGCTTCCCGCCCGACGGCAGCGGTGTGGGCGCCGGTTCGGCGCAGGTCGATCTGCGCCACCTGGGCGCCAAGCGCGTGCTGGTGCTGGTCGATGGCATCCGCTGGGTGAATGAATCGTCTGCTTCCGGCGTGGGCGCGGCCACCGATCTGAACAGCATTCCGCTGGCGATTGTTGAGCGCATCGAAGTGCTGGAAGACGGCGCCTCGTCGCTGTACGGCTCCGATGCGATTGCCGGCGTGGTCAACATCATCACCCGTCGCGATTTCGACGGTGGCCAGGTCACCTTGAACTACGGCGAGTACAGCAAGGGCGATGGCACGCAGAAGGGCGTGGACCTGGCCTGGGGCACGCGCGGTGACCGCTACAGCCTGTTCGTCGGCGGCAGCTGGACCAAGCAGGACGCGGTGTATGCGCGTGACCGCGAGCAGTCGCGCTTCCCGGTACCAGGCACCGGCCTGGCGCTGGGCAGTTCGGCCACGCCCGATGGCCGCTTCATCTTCACCGACCCCAACACCGGCACCACCCACGACCTGACCCCGAACGCCGGCACGCGGCCCACCTACAACGGCGGCGACGGCTGCGACCGCACCGATGGTTACCACTGCTTCGGCACGGCCGATCGCTTCAACTTCGCCGAATACAACATGGTGCTGACGCCGTCGGAGCGCAAAGGCATCTTCGGCCAGTTCCGTTTCGACTTCAGCGACAACGTGCAGTGGTACGTGAAGGCGCTGGGCAACCGCCGCGAATCGACCAACCAGGCCGCGCCAGAGCCGTTGTTCTTCGGCCCCGAAGCCGGCACGGGTAATCCGCTGGCCGACAACATCGTCATTTCCGCACTGAACCCCTACAACCCGTTCGGATTCACCCTGGATTCGTCGGACAACCTGATCATGATCGGCCGGCGCCCGCTGGAAGGCGGCGCGCGCGTGTTCGAGCAGAAGGTGGATACGCAGTACTTCGCTACCGGCCTGGAGGGTAATTTCCAGGCGGCCGACCGCCAGTGGTACTGGGACGTGAACGGCATGTACAGCAAGAACAAGGCCACCCAGACCAACTACGGCAGCTACAACATCTACAACATCAATCTGGCGCTGGGTGATCCGGCCGTCTGCGCGGCCACGCCGGGCTGCGTGCCGCTGGATATCTTCGGTGGCGCCGGCTCGATCACCCCGGCCATGCTGCAGTGGATCCAGCCGGTGGTGCGCGACCGCAGCCAGAACGAGCTGACCCTGTTCACCGCCAATCTGTCCAGCGAGCTATTCAACCTGCCGGCAGGTGCGGTGTCCTTCGCCACCGGTCTGGAACACCGCAAATACGAAGGCTGGTACCAGCCGGATCCGCTGACGGTGATCGGCCATTACAACGGCGTGCCGTCGCAGCCGACGTCCGGTTCGTACGATGTGAATGAAGCGTACCTGGAATTGAACGTGCCGCTGTTCGCCGCCCCGTCCTATGGCGGCAAGCTGGACCTGAGCGTGGCCGGCCGCTATTCGGATTACTCCACCTTCGGTGGCGAGTTCACGCCCAAGTACGGCCTGCGCTGGCAGGTGACCAACGACTTCGTGCTACGCACCACCTATGCCGAGGGGTTCCGCGCACCGTCGATCGGTGAACTGTATGGTTCGGCCGCGCGTGCCGACCTGCAGATCTTCGACCCGTGCTCGATCGGCCTGGGTGGCACCGCACCGCGTGGCAGTGCGGCCAACTGTGCCGCGCTGGGCGTGCCGACCGGTTTCCAGCAGGCCAATTCGCAGATCTCGGTAACCACCGGCGGCAACCGCGAGCTGGACCCGGAACGTTCGCGCAGCTTCAGCGCCGGCTTCGTGTGGAGCCCGTGGTTCGGCAACAACGCCAGCTGGTCCGAGCGCTTCGACGTGGACGTGACCTTCTACCGGCACACCATCGACGGCGCGATCCAGGCCATCAATGCGCAGACCCAGCTGGACCTGTGCGTGGATACCCTGGACCCGCTGTACTGCGATGGCATCACCCGCGCCAGCACCGGCGGCATCAACGGCTTCAACAACCGCCTGACCAACCTGGGCTCGATCAAGACCGATGGCTGGGACGTGGACCTGCACTGGACGCTGCCGCAGAGCGCGGCCGGCCAGTTCAAGATCGGCTGGCAGAACACCTTCGTGGGCCGTTACGAGGCTACCGGTGCGGCCGGGCAGAAGCAGCCGCAGGGGCCGGGCATTGAAGTGGCTGACAGCTCCATTCCCGAATGGACCAGCAATCTGTCGCTGGGCTGGACGCTGGGCAACTGGAGCGCGAACTGGACGATGCGCCACATTTCCGAGCTGACCGAAGACTGTGGCGATGCGGTGGCGTTCGCGGTGTGCAGCGACCAGGCAGCGGGCACCAACACGCTGGCGGCCACCACCTTCCACGATGCGCAGGTGGGCTACCGGATTGAATGGATGAAGGGGCTGCAGCTGACCGCTGGCCTGAACAACGTGTTCGACAAGGATCCGCCGATCTGCCTGTCGTGCTCGTTGAACGGCTACGACGCCTCGACGTATGACATTCCGCGTGGGCGCTACTGGTACCTGCGCGCGGATCTGCGGTTCTGATGGGAGGGCACCGCGCCGGGATCATCCCGGCGCGGTGCTTGTGGCGCTTTGGTAGAGTCGAGCCATGCTCGACTGCTTTTCGCCGTTCAGTCGAGCATGGCTCGACTCTACGAGAGCAAGGCAGTCGAGCAAGCTCGACTCTACAAGAGCAAGGCAGTCGAGCAAGCTCGACTCTACAAGAGCAGGGCAGTCGAGCAAGCTCGACTCTACAAGGGCAGGGCGGTCGAGCAAGCTCGACTCTACAAGGGCAGGGCGGTCGAGCATGGCTCGACGCTGCGCAATGGCGGCGCCGGGTTGAGCCGGCGCCGCGTCTGCATCAGAACGACCAGGTGAAGGTGATCGAGCCGTTGCGGCCGTCGCCGTAGGCACCGTAGCCGTTGATCTGCGAGAAGTACTTCTTGTCCAGCAGGTTGTTCAGGTTGGCCTGCACGCTCCATTCCGGCGACAGGCGGTAGCGCACGAACGCGCTGACCAGGGCGTAGCCGCTCTGTTCGATGCGACCGTAGGCCGGCACCGCGTAGTAGATGCGGTTCTGCCAGTTGGCACCACCGCCGACGGTCAGTTCCTGCAGCGACTGCGGGGTGTAGCTGGTGAACAGCTTCAGCGCGGTCTGCGGCAGGTTGGTGTTGATGTCGGCGTCGTTGATGTCCTTGGCCACGTAGCGCGAGGCACCGAAGGTGGCATTCCAGCCCGGGGCCAGTTCGCCGTTCAGTTCGAATTCGAAGCCACGGCTGACGGTGCCGCGTGCGGCCACGTAGGCGGTTTCACCACCGGTACCGCCGATGACCGGCTCACCGGTGGACTGGCCGACGTTGTCCTGCTCGATGCGGAACACGGCCACCGAAGCATTCAGTCGGTTGTCGAACCAGGCACCCTTCACGCCCACTTCGTAGCTCTTGCCGTCCACCGGGTCCAGGTAGCTGCCGTTGCGGTCCTTCAGCATCTGCGGCTGGAAGATCTCGGTGTACGAGGCATAGGTGGAGTAGGTGTCGTTGATGTCGAACACCAGGCCGGCATACGGGGTGGTGACCTTGTGCGAACGGTCGGCGCCTTCGCCTTCGCTCTTCCAGTCGGTGTAGCGCGCGCCCACGATCAGCTTCAGCGGATCAGCCAGCGACAGGCGTGCAGCGGCATAGGCGGCCTTCTGGGTGATGGTGCCTTCGCTGGCCAGCGCCAGCGGATTCCAGTTCGGTTCGCTGATGTTGCCGTTCCAGTTCAGGTAGCTGGAGAAGGGATCCCAGGCGAGACCTGCACCGCCGATCTGGTAGTCGCCGTAGTTGGCGTACTCGCGCTTGTTGTAGCTCAGGCCACCCATCACTTCGTGCTTCAGGCCAAACAGCTCGAACGCGCCACTGAAGTAGCCGTCCACCGCATTGACCTTGCGTTCGGTGTTGTAGAAGCCGGCCGACGGCGAGATGCCGGCACCGGTGTTCTTGTCGAAGTACGAAGCGCCGGTGACCCAGTCGTTGTAGGCCGGGTAGAACAGCTTGTCGTCGGCCTTGGTCTCGTCATGGGTCGCGCCGATGCGGATTTTCCAGTCTTCGTTGAAGGCATGTTCCAACGTGGCGAAGGCACGCTTGCTGGTGGTGTCCCAGTAGGTCCAGTTCGGGCTGGCGTTGAACGATTCGTCGTAGCCGGTGCTGGTGCCATCGGAGAACAGCATCGGGAAACCCCCCCAGGTGGCGCCGTTGGCGCGCTTCTGCTGGTAGTCGTAGCCCACGCTCAGCTGGGTGTCCGGGGTCAGGTCGGCATCGATGACGGCGTAGCCCAGCGTCTTGTGCTGGTTGTAGCGGTCCATCTGTGCGTCGGTGTCCAGGTAGCTGCCGATCACGCGGGCGCGCACCGAACCGCTCTTGTTCAGCGGGGTGGTCACGTCCACGGTGCTGCGGGTGCGGCCCCAGCTGCCCACGTTCACCGACACGCTGCCGGTCAGTTCGGCGCTGTCGGCGTGCTTGCGCACCAGGTTCACCGACGCCGACGGGTTGCCGGCACCGGTCAGCAGGCCGGTGGCGCCGCGCACCACTTCCACGCGGTCGTACAGGGCCAGGTCCAGGCCGGAATCGCCGTAGCTCCAGTTCTGCACCATCTGCGTGGGCAGGCCGTCGAACTGGTAGCTGTCGATGTAGAAGCCGCGCGAGTAGAACTCGGTGCGCTCGGTATCGGACTGGGTACTGCTGACGCCGGTGGTGTTGGCCAGCACGTCGATGATGTCATCCAGGTTCTGATCTTCGATGCGCTGGTGGCTGATGATGCTGACCGACTGCGGAATCTCGCGCGGTGCCAGGTCGAAGCGGGTAGCGGCCGAGGTGCGGCGCACGGAATAGCCTTCGGCGCGCTCGCCCTTCACCACGATCTTGTCCAGGGTGGTGGGGTCGGCAGCGGCGGTCTGGGCGAAGGCGGCCGGCGCGGCGGCCAGGCACAGGGCGGAAAGCACCGCCGCGGACAAGCGATGCGGCAGCAGGACAGGGGTTGAACGGATCATGGGGGTTCCTGGACGGGCACGTGCGTGCGTCCGACCGGCTTCCCGGATGGTCTGGCGCCGCGGCTGGTGGGGTTCTCACGCCGCTGGCCCGGTCCTGCGGGCAGGACGGGGGCTGGGCATTGTGATGGTGGACGACCGTCCTGGCCGCCCGGAAAACGCAAATATCGTAATGGGAATTGTTTCTATTTACAAATGGGCCGGTCGTGGCCTGCCCGGCGGTAGAGTCGAGCTTGCTCGACTGCCGTTTGCGATCAGTCGAGCAAGCTCGACTCTACGAAAGGGAGGCCAGGCGAGACGAGGTCAGGCCAGGCGCTGGTGCTCAGCGCAGCAGGGGCAGCGGGTCGCGTGCGCCGTCGGCGCCGTAGATGCCCCAGTGCAGGTGCGGCGGGGTGCCTTGGGCGTTGCCGCTGTCACCCACCTGGCCCAGCAGGTCGCCGGCCTGCACGATCTGGCCCCGCGCCAGGCCCTCGGCCCAGCTGTCCAGGTGGGCGTAGTAGTAGCGCTCGCGTGCGGGGCCGATCACCCAGACCTGGCGCCCGCCCAGGCCGCCGTCGCGCACATCGGCGATCACCCCGGCGGTGACGCTGCGCACCGGCGTGCCGCGCTTGGCGAAAATGTCGATGCCGGCGTGGGTACGGTCGCGCCCACGCGGGGCGCCGAAGGTATCGGCAATCTGCCGGGGGCGTACGCCGTCCACGGGCACCGGCAGCTGCTGCGCCGGCGGCATGCGCGACAGCGACCACAGCAGCTTCGGTGCGGCGGCCCAGGGGCTGTTCCAGACGGCGAGTGCGGCGATGAGGGCGATCAGCAGCAGCAGGCCGCGCAGCAACCAGCGGCGCAGGCGTCGGGCGGGGGAGGGCGGAGTGCTCATGCCACCGAGTGTAGAGTCGAGCTTGCTCGACTGCATTGCATGGCGCGAAGGTCAGTCGAGCAAGCTCGACTCTACCGAAAGCCGGTCAGCGCAGGGCGTCGACCGGCACGTCGATCGCCATGGCCAGGGCCAGGTGATCGGAAAACGCGGCGGGAACGGCTTCCACGCTGCGGGTCTGCAGGTTGCTGCTGACCAGGATGTGGTCGATCGCCCGGTCCGGGCGCCAGCTGGGGAAGGTGGGCACCGCGCAGCCGGGCGGTTGCAGCTGGGTCTTCTGGTACAGCACCTGCATTTCCGGGCGTTCGGCCAGGCAGTTGAAGTCGCCCATCAGCACCGCGTTGGGGTGGTCGGACAGCAGTTCGGCAATGAAGCCCAGCTGCGACATGCGCGAACCTGCGCCCAGCGACAGATGGGCCACCGCTACGGCCAGGCCGTCGGCACCATCGCCGAACTTGGCCAGCAGCACGCCGCGCCCGCCGATGCGGCCGGGCAGGGCGTGGTCCTGGACTTCCACCGGTTCCAGCTTGCTCAGCAGGCCGTTGGCACTGGAGGCCACGCCGCCCATGCGCCGGTTCGGCTGGTGGCTCCAGTAATTGAAGCCGGCGCGCTGGGCCAGGTAGTGGGTCTGGTTGGTGAAACCGGAGCGCAGGCTGCCCGGGTCGGCCTCCTGCAGGCCGACGATGTCATGGTTGCGGGCCAGGGTGGCGATCGCATCCAGGCTGCTGCGCTTGCGCCCCGCCGGCAGCGCATGTGACCAGCTGCGGGTCACATAGTCGCTGTAGCGGCGGGTGCTTGAGCCGGCCTGGATATTGGCCGTCAGCAAGCGCAGGGTCCGTGTGTGGGGGGAAGTCACGGCCGGGGAAACGTCTCTGGAATCAATGCGCCTGGGCGGCCGCGCGCTCGCGGGCGATCAGGTGGTCGGCAATACGCAGCATGTCCGGGAAGCCCTTGCCCTTCACCAGGTACTTGCCGTTGACGATGATCGACGGAGTGCCGGAGATCTGGCTGCGCTGGGCGAACTGCTTGGCCGAATTGGTCTTGGCGTTCACTGCGAAGCTGCCCATGGTGGCGGCGAACTGCTTGGGGTCAACGCCGTAGGCACCGTAGAACTTGGCGATATCTTCCACCGAGTCAGCACCGCGCTCGCCCTTCAGGGTCTTCTGCACGTGGATGGCCTGGTACAGCGCTTCGTGCGACTTTTCCTGCACGCCCAGGGTCTGCGCGGCGTAGAAGGCGCGGGCGTAGTTATCCCAGGTGCCGCCGAACATGGCCGGCACGTAGACGAAGTTCACGTCGCTGGGCAGGCCAGCCTTCCACGGGCCCACCAGCGGCTGGAAGGCGGCACAGGCCGGGCAGACGTAACCGAAGATTTCCACCACTTCCACCTTGCCGGCAGCCGGCTGGAACGGTTGGCCGTTCGGGATCAGCTGGTAGTCGGCGCCTTCCACCGGGGCCGGGCCGGTCAGCGCGGTGGTGGTCGGGGCCGGTGCGGCCGCCGGTGCGGCGTCGGCCGGTGCGGTGCTGCCTTCAGCGGCGGGGGCGGCGCCTTCGCTGCCGGCGGCCGGGGCCGGGGTCTCGGTGGCGGCCGGGGTCGCTGCCGGTTCAGCCGGCGCGGTGGTGTTGGCGGTGCCGTCGTCGGCCTTGCAGGCGGCCAGGATCGGCAGCAGCGCTGCAAGTGCGAGGGCGGCGTAACGGGTCTTCATGGAAACGTCTCCAGCATCTGGAATGGTGGGGCCGGCGGGTGAACGCCGGCCAGGGGGAAATGATGACACGCGGCGGCGGATGCGCCGTGTGCAGGGTCGGGATTGGTTCAGCGGCCGCGGCTGGCGCGGGCCTGGGCGATCAGCGCCGAGGCAATGCGCAGCTGGTCTTCGAAGCTGTTGCCGCGCACCAGGTACTGGCCATTGATGATGATGGCCGGGGTGCCCGGCACCTGGGTGCGCTTGGCGAAGGCACGGGCGGCGGCGACCTTCTGCTGCACGGCTTCACCGCGCAGGGCCTGCTTGTAGCGGTCCGGGGCCACGCCGTAGGCCTTGTAGAAGGTGGCCAATTCATCGGCCGACACGTTCTGCATGGGCAGCGAGCCGTCTTCGTGCAGGGCCTTGAACACCGCTGCATGGCTGCGCTTGGCGACGCCTACTTCATCGGCGGCGTAATAGGCCAGGGCCCAGGCATCCCACGGACCCCCGAAGGCGGCCGGGACCGGGGTAAAGCGCACGTCGGCCGGCAGCTTGGCGGCCCAGGCGGCCAGCTGCGGCTCGAAGTGGGCGCAGTGCGGGCAGGTGTAGCCGAACACTTCCACCACTTCGATCTTGCCAGCCAGCGGCTGGAACGGGCCGGGCTGGGCGATGCGCTCGTAATCTTTGCCTTCCACCAGCGGGGCGTTGGCGGGGGTGGCGGCGCAGGCCGCCAGCGGCAGCAGCACCAGCAGGGACAGCAACAGGCGGGACATCAACCTCATCGACGTGCATCTCCATTGAAAATAACAACGCCGGCGCAGCCGCCGGCGTGAAGGAAACATACCGCAGCAGCGGGCCGCCGTGGCGACCCGCGCCGACCAATGGCCGTCAGGGGGCGGCGGCCGGTGGCATGGCGGTGGTCTGCGCGGCCACGTCGTCGGCGCGGTTGTGCAGGCCCTGCAGGTAGCTGGACAGGGCCTGGACTTCCTGTTCGGTCAGCTTCTGGGCGATGGCCGCCATGATCTGGAAGTGCGCCTTGTCTGCTTCGTGGGTCTGCCCGGCCTGGTATTCCTGCAGGCGCCGGGCGACATAGCTGGCGTGCTGGCCGCCGATATGCGGATAGGCCGGGCCCGGATTGCCGGCGCCGCTGGGGCCGTGGCAGGCCATGCAGGCCGGCAGGCCGCGCTGGGCATCGCCGCCGCGGTACAGCTGCTGGCCGATTTCGTAGAACTTCATGCCCTTGTAGGGGCCGTCGGCCACCGGCGTGTCATCGGCAATGCCGGCGGTGGCCTTCTGGGTGGCGAAGAACGCGCCGATGTCGCGCATGTCCTGCGGGGTGAGGTTCTGCACGAACGGCACCATGGCCACGGCGGCGCCGGAACTGCGCTGGCCGTTGGCGATCAGCGCCATCTGCTGGGCCACGTAGCGTTCGCTCTGGCCGGCGATGGACGGGTACATCTCGACCGTGGAATTGCCGTCGGCGCCGTGGCAGGCCGCGCAGGCGGCCGCCTTGCCCTGGCCTTCCTTGGCGTTGCCCCAGGTGGTCTTGCTGAAATCCACCTCGAGCGAGGCGGTCTGGATCGGGCCATTGTCGGGCAGCGGGACCAGGGTGGTCTGCGCAAAGGCAGCGGCGGCAACCACCACGGCCATGGCAAGGGCGGATACGGCAAGAACGCGAGCGTGGCGCATGCTGAAGCTCCGTTTGGACCGGGCCGGGCGGCAGCGACCGGCATCGCCCGGATTATCAACGCCGTTTCCGCGCACGGTCAACGAAGCAGCGCAGCATTTTCCGGACCCACGGTGCCCCGGGCGGGCGCGCGGCGCCGCAACATGCGATCCTACGTACATGTCATTGCTCATCGAACGCGCCCGCTACCACCTCTCGGCCCACAACGCGCGGCAGCTGCCGCCCGATGAAGGGGCCGAAGTGGCCTTTGCCGGCCGCTCCAACGCTGGCAAGTCCAGTGCCCTCAACGCGCTGACCCGGCAGAACGCGCTGGCCCGCGTGTCCAAGACGCCCGGCCGCACCCAGCAGCTGGTGTTCTTCCAGATCACCCCGGAAGCCAGCCTGGTCGATCTGCCCGGTTACGGCTATGCCAAGGTGCCGCTGGAGCTGCAGGCGCACTGGCAGGCCTTCATCGACAAGTACTTCCGCACCCGCGAGGCACTGCGTGGCCTGGTGGTGGTGATGGATATCCGCCACCCGCTGAAGGACTACGACCGGCAGATGCTGGCCTATGCCGTGCAGCGTGGCCTGCCGGCGCATGCACTGCTGACCAAGGCCGACAAGCTCAGCCGCAGCCAGCAGATGCAGACCCTGCAGAAGGTGCGCAAGGAACTGCATTCGGCCTATGGCGATACGGTGAGCGTGCAGGTGTTTTCCGGCGAAGACCGTACCGGCGTGGAAGAAGCGCGCGGGGTGATCGGCGGCTGGCTGGGGCTGGAATAAGAGGCTGTCGTTGCGTTCGCCGGGGGGGGGGCCCCCGCGCGCCCGGGGGGGGCCCGCGGGACGGGGGGGTTGAAAACCGCGGGGGGGGTGGGGGCCCCGGGCCCGGCCCGGCCGCTACCCGTTGGCGGCACCTGCTGAAGGGTACCGGTAGGGCCGGGCCATGCCCGGCGTCACCTCATTTCAGCGGCGAATATTCCGCCGGTACCCAGGCATAGGCCTGGCCTTCGCTGCGCACGTGGCCCAGGCCGGGGAACGGCAGGTGCGCGCCGGCCACCCACCAGCCCTTGGCGGTGGCCTGCTGCAGCACGCTGCGCCGGCTGGCGGTGGCCGCCGGGCGATCGGCATCGGCTTCGAACGCCGCTTCCGGGTGCGCGAACTGCACCGCGTGGAAGTGCAGCACATCGCCCCACACCAGCAGTGACTGGCCCTGGCTGTCGAACCGGTAGGAGACATGGCCAGGGGTATGGCCGTGGGTGTCCATGGCCACCGCGCCACCGGGCAGCGCGTCGCCGGGCTGGAAGGTGCGCAGGCGCCCGGCGGCCTGGTACGGTGCCACCGCAGTGCGGGCCAGCGGGAAGGCGAAGCGCACGCCTTCGGGCGCGCTGGCCGCGCTGGCCGGGTCCAGCCAGTAATCGGCATCGGCCTGGGTGAGCCACACGGTGGCATTGGGGTAGGCCGGCTGGCCCTGCGCATCGAGCACGCCGCACATGTGGTCGGGGTGGGCGTGGGTGAGCAGGATGTCATCCACCTGCGCCGGGTCGACGCCGGCGGCGCGCAGGTTGGCCAGCACCTGGCCCAGGCCGGGGCCGAAGCACTGCGCGGTGCCGGTATCGACCAGGGTGAGGTGGTTGCCCTGGCGCACCAGGTAGGCGTTCACCGCGGTCTGCAGACCTTTGCTGTCTTCGGGGACGTAGCGGCCTTCCAGCAGGCGGCTGACCAGGGTGGGCGGTACGTCCACCACTTCCTGTCGACCCAGTGCCACTACGCCGTCGAACAGCGCGGTGACCTGCAGGTTGCCGATGCGCTGGTGGTAGACGCCGGGCACCTGCTGGGTGGGGGCGGGGGAGGTGGCTTCGGCCAGCGCAGCGGTGGGCAGGCCGGCAATGGCCAGCAGCAGGGCGCCGCACAGCGGCAGGTGACGCGGGGTCATGGGGTGTCCTGGGTGAGGCGGAGGATTCCGTCGCTGGGCAGCGTGCCGTGCGGGCGGCGCGCGATGCGCTCAAAGCAGTGCGCGCAATGCTCAGGGGGGAGTTTGTTTGCAGGGCTTGCAGCCCTGCACCTGCTCAATGCAACGGCAACGGCAAAAGCTGGGTATCCCTGGGATGGCGGGGGGGGGGGGGGGGGGGGGGGGGGGGCGGCGA
>NZ_JACVUD010000028.1:0-47775 GCF_016624905.1 Stenotrophomonas sp. S49
GCCGCATGGATGCGGCTGCCAAGCCTACAGGGACGTACTTGCGGCGTCCCCGTAATCCGACACCGCCCCGCCACCCCACGGATATCCAGCTTTTGCTTTTGCCGTTGCCGTTGCCGTTGCCGTTGCCGTTGCATTAAGCAGGTGCAGGGCGCAGCCCTGCAGACCACACCCCATCCACGCATGGCGTGGATCTACCCCATTGCCTGCCACCACTGCGCCAGCAACTCCGGCCTGCGCAGCCGTTCGCGCCACCAGCGCAGGGCCGCGCCGTCCTCGCCGGTGCGCCAGGCCAGCCAGAAGGTCTCTTCCGCCTTGGGCTCTTCCACCTCGCGGATCACCAGCTCGCCGCGCGCTACCGCCGCGCGCGCGCACGGCTCGGGCAGGAAGCCGAATCCCAACCCCTGGCATTGCAGCTTCAACTTGCTGGCCATGTCCGGCACCGTCAGGATCTCCTGCCCCATCAGCAGGCCCACGGTGCGCGGCAGCAGACGCCGCGCGGAATCGGACACCGCAATGGCGCAATGCTCGGCCAGATGCTCTCGACCCAATACCCCCGGCACCTGCGCCAGCGGATGATCCGGCGCCACCGCAAACACGAAATCCACGCTGCCAAGCGGCTCCACCACATAGCCACCCCCGCTGGGCCCCTCGCCCGCCGCCCCCACCAGCAGGTCGGCCCGTCGGTCCAGCAGGGCCTCCCAGGTGCCAGACAAGGCTTCACCGAACAGCCGCAGGCGCGTCGGCGCCTCGATAGCGCGGAACGCGGCAATCTCCGGGCCCAGCAGCCAGGTCGGGAACATCGAATCCACCGCCAAACTCAGCTCCGCCTCCCAGCCCGACGCCACCCGGCGCACCCGCAGCTCCAGCTCGCGGGCCGCCCGCAGCAGGTGCCGGCCCTCGTCCAGCAGCGCGCGCCCGGCCTCGGTCAGCTCGGCGCGCGGCCCCACCCGGTCGAACAACTGCACGCCCAGGTCTTCCTCCAGCTTGGCCACCGTGTAGGAAATGGTGGACGGCACCTTGTGCAGGGCCTTCCCGGCCCCGGCAAACGAGCCGCGGCGGTCGATGGCATCCAGGATCTGCAGGGCATCGAGGCTGATCTTGAGCATTCGAAATTTTCGATGATGGCTGTCAAAACTATCCGTTTTTCAAACCCGCGGCGCAAGCAGATACTTCTCTCCAACGGGGAAACACAGCGGCCACCGGCCCACCCCGCCCCATCGAAACCATCGAACAAGGAGAATCATCATGCTGCAGATCCGCAAGAGCGCTACCCGTGGCCTGGCCGAGCATGGCTGGCTGTCGTCCCGCCACACCTTCTCCTTTGCCAGCTACTACGACCCGCGCTACGTCAGCTTCGGCCCGCTGCGGGTCATCAACGAAGACAAGGTGATCGGCGGCCAGGGCTTCGGCACCCACAGCCACAGCAACATGGAAATCATTTCCTACGTGCTGGGCGGCTCGCTGGAGCACAAGGACTCGATGGGTACCGGCTCGGTGCTGCGCTACGGCGACGTGCAGGTGATGAGCGCCGGCAGCGGCGTCAGCCACAGTGAGTTCAACCACTCGGCCACCGATCCGGTGCACTTCCTGCAGATCTGGGTCTTCCCGGACCGCGAGAACATCGAGCCGTCCTACCGCGAGACCCACTTCGCGCCGGAGAGCAAGCGCGGCCAGCTGCGCCTGATCGCCTCGCCCGATGGTGCCGACGGTTCGCTGCGCATCCAGCAGGATGCCCGCATCTTCGCCACCATCCTGGACGGCGAGCAGAAGCTGCACCATGCCTTGGCCACCGGCCGTGGCGCCTATGTGCAGGTGGCTCGTGGCCAGCTGCAGGTGAACGGCATCACTCTGGAAGCCGGCGATGCCCTGCAGGTGAGCGACGAAGCGCAGCTGACCCTGGAAAACGGCAACGACGCTGAAGTGCTGGTGTTCGACCTGCCGCTGTAAGGCACGGAAACCTGCGGTGCCACGTGGCGCCGCAGGTTCAATGGTTCACGCCCGCCAATGCGCCTGCGCCGGCAGGCGTGGCGCCGGACAGGTCGCGGCCGGATGCTGCGCATCGCGCGCCATCCAGTCGTCCACCACACCGGCCAGCAGGTCCAGACGCAGCGGCAGCGTGATGTGGTCTTCGCCGCGCATTTCGATGTAATGCGCACGCGGGTTGGCCTGGGCCAGTTCGCGGCCCTGGCTGACCGGAATGTGCTGGTCGCCCTGGCCGTGCAGCAGCAACACGCAGGCACGGGTATCGGCCAGGGCGCGGGCCACGTCCACCTGGTCCAGGTCCAGGTCCAGGCGCTGCCCGGCGGCGGCCACCACCTGATCGATATCCTGGCCGCCGTAACGCCAGCGGGCATAGCCGGCGATCATCTGCGCCTTCAGCCCTTCCGGCTGCAGCGCCATCAGGTGCGGAATCATCGTGCGGATGGCCACACCCGCGTTGGCGAACGACTCCATCGCCACCACGCCCTCGACCTGGTCACCCAGCTTGTCCGCCGCGAACAGCGCGGTGGCCGCACCGTAGGACACCCCGAACAAGTACAGCGGGCCGCGTATCTCGCCGCGCGCGCGCAGTTCGGCGATCACGTCCACTACATCATCAGACTCGTAGGTGCCATAGCCGGAGGGCCCCGCCCCCGATTGGCCATGGTTGCGCAGGTCCAGGGTCACCACCCGATAACCCTGCCCGGCCAGCTGCAGCGACCACGGCAGCATCGAATCACCGTTCATCATCCAGCCGTGCAGCAGCACCACGGTGCCGCGTGGCGCCTGTGCGCGGAACGGATGCGGCAGCGCAAGGCTCAGGCCGGTATCCAGCGGCAGGCCATTCTGGTGGTGCTGCGGCAGGTAGTGGTAGCGGGCACCGTAGTCGCCCGGATCGAACACCCGCCAGAAGATCGGTACGCCCTCGCGGCCACGGGCGAAACCATGGCGGGTGGGCAATGCGGCAATGGCCGCCTGCAGGCGCGGCTGGTCCAGCAGGGTCGAGACCCCACCCGGCGCGACCAGACGGTCGCTGAGCGAGGTGGAACCGGCATTGATCGAGGAGGAGCATGCAGCCAGCCACAGGCCGGCGCACGCCAGCAGGACCAGCAGCAGGCGCTTCATGGGCATCAAGGGAAAGGGACGACAGCGCGACAGGCTATCTGCGTCACGGCGTGTCATCTATCGCACTGTCATGACGAGTTAATGACAACCCAGCCACGGTTCAGCCCCCCACTCTGCCCCACAGCCGCGCTGTGACCGCCGCCGCAGTGCCATCGAACCTGCGTCTTCACGTCACCCCCATGTCATTGGCGCTGCCGACACTCCCGGGCTTTCCCACCGAAGGTCCGCTCTCAATGCCCATGCGTGCATCGTTCCCCCGCCTCTCCCTGCTGGCCCTGCTGATCGCCCCCGCGCTGGATGCCATGGCCGCAGCGCCTGCGGCCGACGCCGATACCGCCAGCACCGATGCGCGCACCCTGGACCAGGTGCAGGTGATCGGCCAGGCCACCAGCTACGCCAAGACCGCGGTCAGTGCCGAAACCCTGAACCGGCAGATGGCGATGAGCAGCGTGAACGATGCACTGAATGAAGTGCCGGGCGTGGTGGTCAGCGAAGCCGATGCCACCGGCTCGTCCGTCTGGGGCACGCAGATCAGCATGCGCGGCTTTGTCACCAACCGCGATACCCAGCAGATCGGCACCACCATCGACGGCCTGCCCAACGGCGGCTCCGGCTACGGCGGCGGTTCGCTGGCCAACCGCTACATCGACACGCTGGATCTGGAAACGGTGGAAGTCAGCCAGGGCACGGCCGATATTTCCTCGCGCTCCAACGAAGCACTCGGCGGCACGCTCAACTTCCTCACCAGCGACCCGCTGCACGACAGCCGCCTGCGCTTCGTGGTCGGCGCCGGTGACAACGATGCACGCAAGTACTACGTGCGCTACGATACCGGTCTGCTGGGCGGCCACACCCGCGCCTGGATCAGCGCCTCTTCGGCCGAAGTGAACGACTGGATCGACGGCACCGGCCACGCCAGCAACGACCATATCGCCGGCAAGTTCATCACCGAACTGGATCGCTGGACCCTGACCGGCTACCTGTCCTACAACGACGCCGACGAGCCGGAGTACACCAGCGTCACCCCGCAGGGCTTCGCCACCCAGCCCGACCGCGACAATCTGGTCGGCACCCTCACCGGCATTCCCTACCTGGACCAGAACTACCGTTCCGGCTCGCGCGCGCTGCGCGAGAACACCTTCGGCTACCTGCGCGCCGCATTCGACGGCGGCAATGGTTTCAAGGCCACGATGGCGGCCTACGGCCACCGCATGCAGGGCCGCGGCGACTGGCTGCCGCCCTACCTGGCCGATGTCAGCGCCGACGGCGCCGGCCGCCCGGAATCGGAATACCTGGGCGGCCGCACCGCGTACGGCGGCGGCAACCTGGGCCAGATCTACTTCGTGAACCCCGATGGCAGCGCGGCCCAGCCGATTGCTGGCTGCACGCCGCGCGCCGGCTTCAGCGCCGAGTACGATCCGAACTGCTATGCCGGCAACGTGCTGGGCGCGCAGTCCTACCGCCATACCCACTACGACAACGACCGCATGGGCGTGACCGCAGACGTGGAATGGCGGCAGACCTTCGGCAGCGTGGACAACACGATCCGAGGAGGTCTGTGGGTGGAGAAGCTGGACCGCACGGCGCGCCGCGACTGGCACCGCCTGCTCAACGTCGGGCAGAACATCGGCTTCGACCACCAGCCGTACTGGGTGCAGTTCGACGACCGTTACAAGGTCGATGAGCAGATGTACTACATCGAGGATGTGGCGCGCTTCGGGCCGTTCAGCGCCCGCCTGGGCGTGAAGCAGTTCTTCGTCGACCAGTCGCGCCGGCGCACCATCGGTGCCAACGAACAGGTCAGCAGCGACTCGAAGTCCGACCCGCTGCTATCCACCGGCTTCACCTGGGCCCCCGGCCCGGAAAGCATGGAGCTGTTCGCCGGCTTCTCGCAGAACTTCGCGGCCATCCCGTCCGGGGTGCTGGGCGAGACCGACCCGCAGCGTTTCCGCAACGTGGAGCCGGAAACCGCCGACAACATCGAGCTGGGCCTGCGCATCAGCCGCTGGCCGCTGACTGCATCGGTCACCCTGTACAACATCCGCTTCGACAACCGCATCGTCTACCTGCCGGCAGGTCTGGTCAGTGGCATCGACTACCTGGACGAGACCGATGGCGTGTATGAGAACTTCGGCGGCGTGGAAAGCAATGGCCTGGAAGCCGCGTTCGGCTACGGCTGGGACAATGGCTGGCGGATCAACGCGGCTTACACCTACAACCGCTCCACCTATCTGGGCAGCGGCGACGCCGCCCGCGATACCGAACTGGGCATCGTGGACGGCGCCAAGGTGATCGGCCAGGCGGAAAACACCCTGGTGCTGTCGGCCGACTGGCAGGGCACGAACTGGAACTTCGGCCTGTCCGGGCGCTACCTGGGCAGCCGCTACCTGGATGCGGCCAACGTCAACAAGCTGCCCTCGGCCACCGTCTTCAACGCCAACATCGGCTTCGACCTGCAGGGCCTGTCGCCGCGCCTGAAGGGCATGGGCGCCAACCTGGTGGTGAGCAACCTGACCGACAAGCGGTATCTTGCAGGGGTGGATGGTCGCGATTCCGCCTTCATCGGCGCGCCGCGTACCGTCGGCATCTCTTTCCGTGTGGATCTGTGAGCAAACCCGTGACTGATATCGGCCGACGCCGGTTGTTGCAGGCCGGCGTGGCTGCCGGCCTTTCCCCGCTGCTGCCCAGCATTGCCCGGGCCGCAGCGATCGCCCCGGCCGCGCATACGCGCAGCCTGCAGGACCTGCAGCACATCGTGGTGTTCATGCAGGAAAACCGCTCGTTCGACCACTACTTCGGCACCCTGCCCGGCGTGCGCGGTTTCGGCGATCGCTTCGTGGCGCCGGCACCGCCGCTGGCCGATGCCGAGGGGCCGCGCACGCTGTGGCTGCAGCCCGATGCCGACGGCAACCGGGCGATCGCACCCTTCGCCCTGGATACGGCCCGGCACTTCGGCTACATGCGCGTGGAAGGCACCCCGCACACCTGGCCCGATGCGCAGCGCGCCTGGGACCACGGGCGCATGGCGCACTGGCCCCAGGCCAAGCAGAACCACTCGATGGGCTACTTCCAGCGGGCCGACCTGCCGTTCCAGTTCGCCCTGGCCGAAGCGTTCACCGTCTGCGATGCCTACCACTGCGCCATGCAGGCGGGCACCAACCCGAACCGCGTGTTCCTGTGGACCGGCCACAACGATGCCTTTGCCCGGGCTGGTGGCCCGGTCATCGCCAATTCCCACGACAACTTCCCCGAGTACGGCGGCCACGCGCAGTCGTACCAGTGGGCCAGCTACGTGGAACGCCTGCAGCAGGCCGGCGTGTCCTGGCAGATCTACCAGGACATGGACGACAACTTCACCGACAACCCGCTGGCCGGCTTCGAAGCGTTCCGCCAGGCCTACCGCGGCGCTGAAGGACATGACCCGCAATTGCGCAGCCGCGCGGTCAGCAGCCGCGGTCTGGCGCAACTGCGCCAGGATGTGATCGACGGGACGCTGCCGCAGGTCAGCTTCATCATTGCCGACGCCGCCGGCAGCGAGCATCCCGGTCCGTCCAGCCCGGCGCAGGGTGCGGCCTACACCGCGCGCGTGCTCGATGCGCTTACCGCCGATCCCGATGTGTGGAGCCGTACCGCGCTGCTGCTGATGTTCGACGAGAACGATGGCTTCTTCGACCACATGCCGCCGCCGGCACCGCCGTCCGCGCAGGGCGATGGCTGGGCCGGCGCTTCTGCGGTCAGTACCGAAGGCGAATACCACCTGCACCCGGCACCGGGCGATGAGAAGTACGACGACGCCGACCTGCGTGGCCGCCCCTATGGCATGGGGCCGCGCGTGCCCCTGTACGTGATTTCGCCGTGGAGCCGTGGTGGCTGGGTCGACTCGCAGGTGTACGACCACACCTCGGTGCTGCGCCTGATCGAGCGCCGCTTCGGCGTGGCCTGCCCGGACATCTCACCGTGGCGGCGTGCGGTCAGCGGCGATCTGGTCAATGCGTTCGACTTCGCCCAGCGCGATACCCGGCCGTTCGTGCGTGCCCTGCCCGATGTCAGCGCGGCGGCCGCGCGCGCCGCCACCCTGCCCGGCCGTACCGTGCCGGCATTGCCGGACGATCTGCAGCCGGCGCGTCAGGAAAGCGGCGTGCGCCCGGCACGCGCGCTGCCCTATCGACCGCAGGTGCAGGTGCAAACGCGCGATACCGACAGCATCACGCTGGCGCTGTCGTGCGAAGGCGCTGCTGCGGTGCTGCACGTGTACGACCGGCTGCGGCTGGAGCAGATTCCGCGGCGCTACACACTGCTGCCGGGGCATCCGTTGCAGGACCACTGGCCGCTGGATGCGCAGGGACGCTACGACCTGTGGGTGCTGGGTCCGAACGGCTTCCATCGCCACTTCCAGGGAAATGCGAGTGCGCCTGCGCTGCAGGCGTGGGTGCAGCACAGCGACGCCAAGCTGCGGCTGTCGTTGCGCAATCCGGGCACCACTGCGCAGACGGTCCGCGTGAGCGCCGGCGCCTACGCTGGACACATGCCGGAACAGACGCTGTCGCTGGCCGCCGGTGCCGAACAGGTGCTGGACTGGAACGCCGCACCTACTGCGGGCTGGTATGACCTGCACCTGCAGGCCGGTGAACAACAGCTGCGCCTGGCCGGTCGCGCCGAAGATGGTCGCCCCGGCAGCAGTGACCCGGCGATGGGCAGCCAGCCGCTGCGCTTCGCGCACGGCTGAATCCCTGCGCGGGCACGCGGCGCCTGCCCTGCGCGAGCGTTCGCTCAGGGCAGGCGCCGGAACAGGTTGGTCTGCAGGATCGGTGTGCCCTCGTGGGTGTAGAACGCCTTGGTCTCGGTCATCGTCGAAGGGTCGGACGCGATCGTGTAGATGCGCGTGGACGCGGGGGCGCCGTGGTCGACCAGCTGCATCACCAAGGTGGAGGGCGACGGCAGCTTGAGGTTGGCCTGGTCGGCGCCGTAGGTACCCGACAGCGGGCCCGGCGTGCCATCCAGCGACAGTGTGCCGTCGGACTTCATGGTCTTGCCATCGTGCAGCACGATGTCCACGTGCGAGCTCCAGCGGCCGCCACCGGCATCCTTGAATTCCAGCACCACCTGCTTCGGACGCTGCGCTTCCGGCAGGGCCGACGTGGAGATGTCCAGCGACCAGCGGCCCAGTAGTGGTGAAGGGGAGGCATCGGCAGCGGAAGCGGCACCGGCCTGCAGTGACAGCGCGGACAGCAGCACAGCGGACAACAGCTTCATGCAAGGCTCCGTTTGAGTGAAGAAGGATCTGCGGCAACGCGTGCGCACACTGGAACACAGTTTCACCCAGCCGCCTGTTCACGCTCGCCCTGGGCGCGACGTCAGCCGTTCCAGCCCAGCCCGCGCGGCTCACTGCTGAACCCTGCCGCCCGCAGGGCGTCCACGGCGAGGCCGCGGTGGACCGGTTCGGCATTGATCCGCTGCAGCGTGAAGGACAGCCGCCGACCGCGCCGCAGGCCGACGGCCAGCGCCTGTGCCGCCGCGGTCCAGCGCACTGCAGCGTCGGCGTCGGTGTCATCGATCCAACTGGACAGCTGGCGGCCCCCTTGCGGCAGGTACAGCTGCAGCCGACCTTCACCGATCACCACCAGCGCACCGGCGCGTCGCACCGGCCTCGACCCGGCCAGGGCCTGCGGCCACGGCAACAGGCTGCCGAACGGGTTGGCTGGATCCAGCGCGGACAGCGCAACCCATCCGCCAGCGCCGCCCGCCCGCTCGGCACAGGCACGCAGGTGGTCGATGTCTGCGCGCTGGGCGAACTGGGCACCGCCCATCCCCTGCACGAAGCGCCCGCGCAGCAGCTGGCCTGCGTCCTCCATGCTGCGCAGCACCGGCCGCAGTGCCGGGAAGCCGCCGGCCACGGCCTCGCTCATCGCCGCGCTGCGGGTGAGCACCGTGTAGCGGTCCAGCAGCGCCTCGGTCTGCGCCAGCGCACGCACCGTGTCATTGGCCCGCTCCTGTGGCAGCAGCGACCAGCGCCCGGCCAGCGTCGGCCCCGCGCTGCTGGCCAGGGCCAGTCCCGCGGTGCCCGTCGCCAGGGGTGCGAAGGCAAGGTCACGGCGGCGGCGGGACACGGACATCGGCCGCGCCCGCGCCGGGCGCACGCCGTCGAGCGCGCGCAGCGGTGCCCACAGGTCACTGCTGATCTGCCCGCGCCATGCCAGCTGCCACAGCGCCGTCTGGAAATCCTCGCCTGCAATGCCTGCATCGGCGAGATGCGGCTGTACCTGCATCGCCAGTTGCCGGGCGAAGAACGCACCGCCTGCAGCCAGCACCTGCAGGATGGCCTGCTGCATCGGCGATGGGATGGCATCGCTGTCCATGAGCGGCAGGGTTTCGGCCGCATGGTCCCGCAGGTGCAGCGATACCCGTCCATCATCGTCGCCCAGGCGGCCGTGGCCGGCCCAGAGCACCGTACCGGTGGCCAGCAGTTCATCCAGCAGCGCAGGCGTGTAACCGGGCACCCGTGCAGGCAGCACCTGCTGCTCCCACAGCGATGCCGGCAGTGGCAGGCCCGCCAGTTGTCCAATAACCTGCAGCACGGCCTCGCTGTCGCTGCCAGGCGTGGCCTTCGGCAGCACGCCCTGCCCTTCCAGCAATACGCCCACGTAGGCTTCCACCGGTACCGGCCGCGTTGCCGCGCGGGCGGCCTGCAGCGAGCGCAGCCGCAACCGCTGCAGCACATCGGCGGCCACCCATTCATGGGCCGCGCGCGGCGAAGGCGGTGCGGCATTGTCGGCAGGCTGGCGACGATCAAGGCCGAAGCGACCACGGATGATCCGACCCTGCTCCTGCAACACCTGCAGCGCGTCATCGACCACCGCCACGCCCAATCCGAAACGGGCCGCCACGCTGCCGCTGCTGAAGGGCCCAGCGTGGCGCGCGTGCCGGCCAAGCAGGTCACCCAGTGGATCCACTACCGATGCCAGGAATACCCCGGCAATGTCCGCTGGCGGGTCGATCCCGAGGGCATCGCGCAGCCGCGCGGCGTCCTCCACCGCTGCCCACTGTTCAACACCGGCAATGGTCACGCGGATGGCACGCCCAGCAGCCTGCAACGCCTGCAGCCAGGCCGCCACCTGCGTGGGTTCGGCGCTGCGCTGCGCAATGTCGCTGGCCGGCAATGGGCCAAGCTCGCGCAGCAGGTCGGCCACGCCTTCGATGCCACGCGCGTGGCGGGGCGGGTCCAAGCGCTGCAGTTCACGCGCGACGGTGGCCACCACCTCATCGTCCAGCAGCTCACCGAGGTCGACCTGGCCCAGCAGCTCGGCGAGCAGACCACTGTCCAGCGACAGCACCGATGCGCGTCGTTCAGCCAGGGGCACGTCGGCTTCGTACATGAACTCGGCGACATAGCCGAACAACAGGTCCGCCGCGAAGGGCGACGGCACGGCGGTCTCCACCTCGACCACCTGGACCTGGCCGGCCTGCACGCGCAGCATCAGCGCATCCAGCGCGTCCAGGTCGTAGACATCCTGCAGGCATTCGCGCGCGGTCTCGACCAGGATGGGGAAACCCTCGTGGCCACGCGCGATCTCCAGCAACTGCCCCGCACGCAGGCGCTGCTGCCACAACGGCGAGCGCTTGCCCGGCGTGCGGCGCGGCAGCAGCAGGGCACGCGAGGCGCACTCACGGAAACGGGCGGCGAACAGAGCCGAGCCGGTGACCGACAGCGTGATGGTGTGGCGCAGGCTGGCCGCGTCGAACAGAAAGACGTCCGCGCCCGGCACAGCGCCGCTGCGGTCAGGGATGCGCACGATGATGCCATCGTCGCTGGCCACCACGGCCGGGTCGATGCCCGCCTGCTCGCGCAGCCGCGCGGCTACTGCCAAGGCCCAGGGGTCGTGCACGCGACGCCCGTAGGGCGAGTGCAGCATGACCCGCCAATCGCCCAGTTCATCACGGCAGCGCTCGACCACCAGGCGCAGGTCGGTCGGCAGCACGCCGGTCGCCTGCTGCTGCTCGGCAACAAGCGCCAGCATGTTGCCGATCGCATTGTCGTCCAAGCCACGCCCGCGCAGCCGGGCCAGCAGCGCCGGTGACGGCTCGCCAGCGGCGCGCGGATCGTCTTCCAGTTCGGCAAGGAACGCGCCGGTGGCCTGCCCCAGCTCGGCCGGGCGCCCCATGCCCTCGCCACGCCAGAACGGCAGCCGCGCCGAGCGCCCGGGTGCGGGCGTCACCACGACCTGGTCGAGGGTGATCTGGTCGATGCGCCAGGACGTGGCGCCAAGGGTGATGACATCGTTCACCCGCGACTCGTGCACCATCTCCTCGTCCAGCTCGCCCACCCGACGCGAGCCGGCCTGCTCCTCGCCCTCGGGCAGTACCACCGCGTACATGCCGCGGTCCGGAATCGTGCCGCCACTGGTGACCGCCAACTGCCGGGCGCCGGGGCGCGCGGTCAACGTGCCTGTCTTCCGGTCCCACACCAGGCGGGGGCGGAAGCCCGCGAATTCGTCGGACGGATAGCGCCCGGCCAACATGTCCAGCACCGCGTCGAAGGCACTGCGGGGCAGCGTGCGGTAAGGCGCGGCGCGGCAGACCCGTGCAAACCAGGCCTCTGCATCGAGTGGCTCCATCGCCACTGCGGCAACGGTCTGCTGGGCCAGCACATCAAGCGGGTTGCGCGGTGGATCGATGGCTTCGATGCGGCCCTCCAGCATGCTGTCCACCACCACGGCAGCATCGACCAGGTCACGTCGTGTACGCGGGTAGAGCAGGCCGCGCGACATACCGCCCACCTGGTGTCCCGCACGCCCCACCCGCTGCAGTGCACTGGACACCGACGGCGGCGCGGCAACCTGGATCACCAGATCCACCAGGCCCATGTCGATGCCCAGCTCGAGGCTGGACGTCGCTACGACGCAGCGCAGTTCACCCGTCTTCAGCGCCTGCTCGATGGCGGCGCGCTGCTCCTTGGACACCGAGCCATGGTGCGAGCGCGCGATCACCGCGTCGGGTGCCGTGACGCGGTTCACCGTGCTGCCGGTAAATGATCCGTAGGCGGTCGCGGCCGCACCTTCGGTGTCGCTCGCGCTTCCCGCCCTCGTGCGCTCGGCATGCAGTTCGTTGAGCCGCGCGGTGAGCCGTTCGGCCACGCCGCGCGAATTGGTAAAGACGATTGTTGAGCGATGCCGCATCACGTTGTCGAGGATGCTGGCTTCCACGTGCGGCCAGATCGACCCCACGCGTGTGCCTGCACCGCGCCCTTCCGCCGGGCCGTGCATGGCCAGGTCGGTCATGTCCTCCATCGGCACCACGATCTTCAGCTGCAACTGCCGCTGCGAAGGCGGCTGCACCACCTGCACCGGACGATCGCCACCAAGGAAGGCGGCCACGCCCTGCACCGGGCGCACCGTGGCGGACAGGCCGATGCGCTGTGCTGGCGCCTGCAGCAAGGCGTCCAGCCGCTCCAGGCTGAGGGCCAGATGCGAGCCTCGCTTGCCGCCGGCCACGGCATGGATCTCATCGAGGATGACCGTATGCACATCGCGCAGGATCTCCCGCGCCTGTGAGGTCAGCATCAGGTACAGCGACTCGGGCGTGGTGATCAGGATGTCCGGCGGACGCCGCAGCAGCCGCGCGCGGTCGCTGCTGCTGGTATCGCCGGTGCGCATGGCCACGGTAAGCGCAACGGCCGGGTCGCCGCGTTCACTGCGGCGCGCACTGATGCCCTGCAGCGGCACCTGCAGGTTGCGCTGCACATCGCTGCCCAGCGCCTTGATCGGCGACAGGTACAGCACGCGCGTGCGCGCCACGGGCCTGGCCGCAGGGTCGCGGCGCGCATCGCCATCGCGTTCGGCGAACACCTGGTCGATCGCATGCAGGAAGGCCGCCAGCGTCTTTCCCGACCCGGTGGGCGCGACCACCAGCGTGTGCTGGCCTGCGGCGATAGATGCCCATGCCTGGTCCTGCACCGGCGTCGATGCAGCGAACGTGGAACGGAACCAGTCACGCGTGGCGGGATGGAAGTTCTGCAGGGAATCCAAGGCAGGGACGGTCGCCATGTTCGACGGTTCGATGATACGGCGAAGCTGCACAACGCCGTGAAGACCGATGTGGCACCGGGCGGGCCGCAACGGTCGAGACATGCATGCGACAGACAGATGCACGCAGAGATGTGCGCACAACGAAAAACGCCCGCAGATCGATAATCTGCGGGCGCTTTCTTGTATCTGGCGGAGCGAGAGGGATTCGAACCCTCGATAGAGCTTTTGACCCTATACTCCCTTAGCAGGGGAGCCCCTTCAGCCACTCGGGCATCGCTCCGGGGTTTTTACCGCGTCTGGTGCGTTGCACCTCAGCGGGGCGTGAATCATAACGTTAATCACGCGCGAAGGTAAAGCTTTATTCCGCAGAATTTTCGTTGCCGGTGCTGCCGGCTTCGTCACCGCGCTGGATGCGCTGGTAGATCTCTTCGCGATGCACGGCAACGTCCTTCGGCGCAGTGATGCCGATGCGCACCTGGTTGCCCTTGACGCCCAGCACAGTGACGCTGACCGAGTCACCGATCATCAGGGTTTCGCCAACGCGGCGAGTGAGGATCAACATTTTTGAAAGTCTCCATGGAACCGTGTGGAAGGGTATCCCCCACCGGCTTGACGCTCCGTCAAGAAGCGTCCCCACGACAAAGGGAAAAGATTCCGCAATGGTACCGTCAGCCGTCCCGCTCCTACAAGGAGGGGGACGGCCGGGCATTCATCACAGGCGGGGGCTGACCCATTCGACGACCGCAGACAGCGCGGTAGCAAGGGCGGGCCCGTCCTCGCCACCACCCTGGGCGAGGTCCGGGCGTCCGCCGCCCTTGCCCCCGATCTGACCGGCGATATGGGACAACAGTTCCCCGGCCTTGACCTTGCCCATTGCACTGCCGTTCACACCGGCAACCAGGGCGGCCTTGCCGTCCTGGGCACCGGCCAGCACGATCACCGCGTCGCCCAGCTGCTGCTTCAGGCGGTCGATGGCATCACGCAGGGCCTTGGCATCGAAGCCTTCCAGGCGGGCGGCCAGGACCTTCACCCCGGCCACTTCGACGGCCTGGCTGGACAGGTCGGCGGTGGCGCCGGCGGCAACCTTGGCCTTCACCGCCTCCAGTTCGCGTTCCAGCTGCTTCTGGCGCTGGCCCAGCGCGCGGATCTTCTCGACCACGTCGGCGGCGCTGCCGCCCAGCAGTTCGGCCGCCTCGGCCAGGCGGGCCTCTTCGGCATCCACGTAGTCCAGTGCGCCCTGCCCGGTCACCGCCTCGATGCGGCGCACGCCGGCCGAGACACCGCCTTCAGAGGTGATCTTGAACAGACCGATATCGCCGGTGCGCCCGACGTGGGTACCGCCACAAAGTTCGGTGGAGTAGTCACCCATCTTCAGCACGCGTACGTTCTCGCCGTACTTCTCGCCGAACAGCGCCATCGCACCGAAATCCAGCGCTTCCTGCATGCCCATGTTGTGCACTTCGGCGGCGTTGTTGGCACGCACCTGCTGGTTGACCTTGCGCTCGATGATCGCCAGTTCCTCGGCCGTGATCGGCTGGAAATGCGAGAAATCGAAGCGCAGGCGGTCCGGTGCCACCAGCGAGCCCTTCTGCTGCACGTGGGTGCCCAGCACTTCGCGCAGGGCGGCATGCAGCAGATGGGTGGCCGAGTGGTTGAGGATGGTGGCGCCACGACGCTCGCCATCGACCTGGCCAGCCAGCACGTCGCCCACCTTCAGGCCGCCCTCGGCCAGGGTGCCGACGTGGCCATGGAACTGGCCGGCGAACTTCTGCGTGTCGGTCACGTCCAGGCGCACGCCGGCGCCGCTCAGCACGCCGGTATCGCCTACCTGGCCGCCGGATTCAGCATAGAACGGGGTCTTGTCGGTGATCACGATGACCGCATCGCCGGCATCGGCCGCAGCCACCGGGCGACCGTCCTTGAGCACGGCCAGCACGGTCAGGCCGTCGGCCTGCAGGCGGTCGTAGCCCAGGAACACGGTCGGGGTGAGCGTGGCCACCAGCTCGGCCGGCAGGGTCACGCCGCCGCCGAACTTGCCGGCCGCGCGCGCCGTCTCGCGCTGCTGTTCCATGGCCGCATCGAAACCGGCGATGTCCACGGTCAGTTCGCGCTCGCGGGCGATGTCCTGGGTCAGGTCCAGCGGGAAGCCGTAGGTGTCGTACAGGCGGAACGCGTCCACGCCGGGAATGACGCCGTTGCCAGCCTTGGCGGCCACGTCCTCGAAGATCTTCATGCCGGCGTCGAGGGTTTCGGCGAAACGCTCCTCTTCGGCCTGCAGGGCGCGGGTGACGGTGTCCACCGCCGCCGGCAGTTCCGGGTAGGCCTCGCCCATCTGCTCGACCAGGGTCGGCACCAGCTTGCTGAAGAACGGCTGGCGCACGCCCAGCATCCAGCCGTGGCGCAGGGCGCGGCGGATGATGCGGCGCAGGACATAGCCGCGGCCTTCATTGGACGGCAGCACGCCATCGACGATCAGGAACGAGCAGGCGCGGATGTGATCGGCGATCACCCGCAGCGACTTGTTTTCCAGATCAGCCGTGCCGGTCAGCTGGCTGGCCTTGCGGATCAGCGCCTGGAACAGGTCGATCTCGTAATTGGTGTGCACGTGCTGCAGGATCGCCGCCAGGCGCTCCAGGCCCATGCCGGTGTCCACGCACGGCGCCGGCAGCGGCACCAGGGTGCCGTCGGGCTGGCGGTCGAACTGCATGAAGACCAGATTCCAGATCTCGATGAAGCGGTCGCCGTCTTCATCCGGCGAACCCGGGGGCCCACCGGCGATATGGTCGCCATGGTCGTAGAAGATCTCGGTGCACGGGCCGCAGGGGCCGGTGTCGGCCATCTGCCAGAAGTTGTCCGAGGCGAACGGGGCACCCTTGTTGTCGCCGATGCGCACGATGCGCTCTTCCGGAATGCCGACCATGTCGCGCCACAGCGCATAGGCTTCGTCGTCGGTCTGGTAGACGGTAACCAGCAGGCGCTCGGCCGGCAGCTTCCAGACCTGGGTCAGCAGTTCCCAGGCCCAGGCAATGGCGTCCTTCTTGAAGTAGTCGCCGAAGGACCAGTTGCCCAGCATTTCAAAGAAGGTGTGGTGGCGAGCGGTGTAGCCCACCTGGTCCAGATCGTTGTGCTTGCCGCCGGCACGCAGGCAGCGCTGCACGTCGGCCGCGCGCACGTAGCTGCGCTTTTCCGCACCAAGGAACACGTCCTTGAACTGCACCATGCCGGAATTGGTGAACAGCAGGGTCGGATCGTTGCCCGGCACCAGCGGCGCGGACGGCACGATGGTGTGGCCTTTGCCCTTGAAGAATTCAAGGAAATCGCTGCGGATCTGGGAAGTCGTGAATTTGGCGGATGCGTTCATTGGGGGCTGGCAGTCTGCGGGCCGGCGACCCTGCACCGCCGGCCGCACTGGCCGGGGTCGCGACGGACCGCCGAAAACCTAAAGGGTAGCAGGCCCGGCGCCGCCAGTCTCAGTCATCCGGGTCGAAGCGGGTGGCGCGGCGGATGGTGTCGCCGTCGAAGCCCCGCCGGGCCAGCAGATCGGCGGCCTTGCGGCGCTGGGCCAGGTCCTGCGGGCCGTCCTCGCCGAAGCGGCGGCGAACCAGGTCGCGGGCGTTTTCCTGCCAATCGCCCTCGTAGCTGTCCATGGCAGCGCTGATGGCCGCACTGTCCAGGCCATGGGTGCCCAGTTCGGCACGCACGTGGATCGGGCCATAACCGGTGTTGGCGCGCATGCGCACCAGATTCTCGGCAAAACGGGTGTCGTCCTGCCAGCCAGCCTCGGTCAGCTTGGCCACGGCGGCCTGCGCGGCCTCGTCTTCGATCCCGCGGGCGGTCAGCTTGCGGGTCAATTCCTTGCGCGAATGCTCACGCCGCACCAGCAGGCCCAAGGCGCGCTGCACCGGCGTCTGCTCGCGGGGCCGGCGCTTGCGGCCGGTGGGGACGTCGTCAGCGTCGGACATCGGTTACTCCAAGGGTGGCGCCGTCCCTGGCACCCAGCCCATCCGTGGGCGATTCGAACCTGCGGGACAGGGCAACGTCACTGACGGCGCCGCCCTGCCCCACAGCAAGACTTACTCGTCGTCGCCGTCGTCGTCGCCTTCTTCGCGCGCCGCTTCGGCCGGCTGGAACTTCTCGCGCAGTTCGGCTTCCAGCTTGGCAGCCACGGACGGGTTGTCGCGCAGATAGCCGCGGGCGTTGTCCTTGCCCTGGCCGATACGCTCTTCGCCGTAGCTGTACCAGGCGCCGGCCTTCTCGACCAGCTTGGCGTCCACGCCCATGTCGATCAGTTCGCCCTCGCGGCTGATGCCCTCGCCGTACAGGATTTCAGTGATGACCTGCTTGAACGGCGGTGCCAGCTTGTTCTTGACGACCTTGATCTTGGTCTGGTTGCCGATGATCTCGTCGCCCTTCTTGATCGCACCGATGCGGCGGATATCCAGACGGACCGAGGCGTAGAACTTCAGCGCGTTGCCGCCGGTGGTGGTTTCCGGGCTCTGGCCCGGCATCATCACGCCGATCTTCATGCGCAGCTGGTTGATGAAGATCACCAGCGTGTTGGAACGCTTGATGTTGCCGGTCAGCTTGCGCAGGGCCTGGCTCATCAGGCGGGCCTGCAGGCCCGGCAGCTGGTCGCCCATTTCGCCTTCGATTTCGGCCTTCGGAGTCAGCGCGGCAACCGAGTCGATCACCAGGATGTCCACCGAACCCGAACGCACCAGCATGTCGGCGATTTCCAGCGCCTGCTCACCGGTATCGGGCTGCGACAGCAGCAGGTCGTCCACGTTCACGCCCAGCTTGCCGGCGTAGATCGGGTCCAGCGCGTGCTCGGCGTCGATGAAGGCGGCGGTGCCGCCCATCTTCTGGCATTCGGCAATGGCCTGCAGGGTCAGGGTGGTCTTGCCCGACGATTCCGGACCATAGATTTCAACGACACGGCCCTTCGGCAGACCGCCGATGCCCAGTGCGATGTCGAGCATCAGCGAACCGGTCGGGATGGCTTCGACGGGCTCGACCACGCGGTCGCCCATGCGCATCACCGAGCCCTTGCCGAACTGCTTCTCGATCTGGCCCAGAGCAGCAGCCAAGGCGCGCTTCTTGTTCTCGTCCATCGTATTGGTCCTTGCAGAGGTCATGTCGTTGGGGGTGCTGTCTTTGGGGGTCTTCTTTGCCATGGGTTCACTTTAAGTCGGACGTATCGCACAGGCTGAGATTCTGCCCGGCGCTCTGAAGAGAATTATCGGACATCCGTACCAACCTCAGTGGAACCAGAGAATCGCCACAAAAGACCGCGGGGAATTGCGCTATGGAACGGGTCAACGGTTGGGCCGCAGCAGGCCGCAGTACAGGCCCTCGATGGCGAAGTCCTGGTCAGGCAGCACCTCGATCGGCTTGTAGTCGGGGTTGCGCGGCAGCAGACGGATGCGGTCCTTGGCGATCTTCAGCAGCTTGACGGTGATCTCGTCATCGATGCGGGCCACCACGATCTGCCCGGAATGGGCATCGCGGGTGCGGTGCACACCGATCAGGTCGCCGTCGAAGATGCCTTCGTCGATCATCGAATCGCCCTGCACCTTCAGCAGATAGTCCGGCGCGGGCGAGAAGAACACCCGGTCCAGCACCACGAAATCGTCCGAGCCGATGTCGGCGCCGATCGGCAGACCGGCTGCGACCCGACCCAGCACCGGCAGCCGCAGCACACTGTCGGGCAAGCCCGGCTCGGCCAGCTTCTGCAGCGGCGGCGCCTGCACCAGGCGGATGCCGCGGGCCTGGCCCGGGATGCGACGGATCGCCCCGGCCTGCTCCAGCGCTTCCAGGTGGTACTGGGCCGCGCGGACGCCCTTGAAGCCGAAGGCGCGTGCGATTTCAGTCTGCGACGGCGGTGCGCCATCGCTCTCGATACGCTCGGCGATCAACTGCAGGATCGCCTGCTGGGTGTCGGTCAGGTCCATGGTTAGTAGTATTACTACTAATATCGGCTGCCGCAAGTGCCGGGTGCGACACGGCGGCGGGGCATGGACCAGCAGGCAACGGCAAGGGCAGCCGACTGACAGCCGGCTCTACCGGAATCGCGCAGGTTACGTGTGCTTGCCGCTGCGCCAGATCGAGAACAGGATCCACACCCCGCAGAAGCCGGCGCCGACGAAGCCGCACACCCCCAACGCCAGCAGCCAGCGACTGGAGATGCCGCCCACGCTGTGCATCACGATGGACGAGCCGATGATCAGCGCTGCGGTGACGATGCCCATCACCAGCCGGTTGGCGGCGCGGTTCACCTGGTCGCCGAAGCCCTGCAGGGCGCTGGTCTCCACCTTCAGCTGCAGCCGGCCGCGGCGTGCTGCCTGTACCAGCTTGCGCAGGTCGCGCGGCAGTTCCCCGGCCAGGTCGATCATGCCCTGCAGCGAGCGCCGGCCACGCTTGAGCAGCGCCCGCGGCGCGTAGCGCTGCAGCACCACGCGTTCCAGGAACGGCCGCGCGGCGCTGGCCATGTCGAAATCCGGGTCCAGCTGCCGGCCCATGCCCTCCAGGGTCAGGAAGGCCTTGATCATCAGGGCCAGGTCGGCCGGCAGGGTCAGGCTGTAGCTGCGCAGCAGCTGGGTGATGTCGCCCAGCATCAGGCCAATGCGCAGGTCCTTCAGCGGCACCCCGCGGTACTGGTCGACGAACTGGCTGATGTCGTGCTGCAGCCGGTTTTCATCCACCTCCACGCCACCGGCCCAGTCCAGCAGCACGTCGGCCACGCCCTGCGGGTCCTGTTCCACCAGCCCGTGCAGCAGCTGCGCGACCTGGAAGCGGCGCACCTCGGACAAGGCGCCGACCATGCCGAAGTCGATCACCCCGATACGGCCATCGCGCAGGTAGATGATGTTGCCCGGGTGCGGATCGGCATGGAAGCTGCCGTCTTCGAGCACCATCTTCAGGACGATATCGGCGCCGCGCCGCGCCAACGTGCGACGGTCCAGGCCGGCGGCATCCACAGCCACCAGGTCTCGGCCGGGAATGCCGTCCACGAAGTCCTGCACGTTCAGGCTTTCGCAGGTCCACTGCCAGTGCACCGAGGGAACCAGGATGTCGTCGCGGCCGTGGAAATTGCGGGCAATGCGCTCGGCGTTGCGGCACTCGGCGGCGAAATCGAGTTCGCGGCGCAGCGATACGGTGAACTGCTGCACGACCTCGGCCGGCCGGTATCGGCGCAGGTCGGGCAGTCGCGCTTCCACGATCTCGGCCAGGCGCGCCAGCAGCCGCAGGTCGGCTTCGACCACGTCACGGATGCCTGGCCGGCGCACTTTCAACACCACCTCGCTGCCGTCATGCAGGCGCGCCCGGTGCGCCTGGGCCAGCGAGGCGGCCGCCATCGGCGTTTCATCCAGGAAGGCGAACACCTGTGCCGGCGGAGCCCCCAGGTCGGCCTCCAGTTGTTCGCGGATGGCCGCGTACGGCAGCGCGGGCACGGCGTTCTGCAGTTCGGACAGCTCGGCGATCCAGTCCGGCGGCAGCAGGTCCACGCGCGTGGCCAGCACCTGGCCCAGTTTCACGAAGGTCGGCCCCAGATCCTGCAGGGCGCTGCGCACGCGCACCGGCGCGGTCATGCGCAGCATCTGCTGGCCTTCCTCGTTCCAATGCAGCAGGCGGCCGGCGCGCTCCAGCACGCTGGCCAGGCCGATGCGCCGCACCACATCACCGAATCCATAGCGGATCAGGACGGCCGCGATTTCCTGCAGCCGGCCCAGGTCACGGACTGTGCCCAGTGTTTCCCACATCGCTGACGCCTCCGGTCATGTACCGGGCCAGCATGTCACAGCTGGGCGTCTATACCGCGCAATGCAGCCGCAACGGTCTGCCGGCGGATGGCGTCGCGGTCGCCATCGAACTGGAAGAATTCCGCATGCGCATAGCCGCCGCGGCGCTTCCAGCCGATCCAGACGCTGCCCACCGGCTTGTCCGCGCTGCCACCGCCTGGGCCGGCAATGCCGGTGACCGCAACGGCGATGCCTGCCCCGGAATTGACCAGCGCGCCGGACACCATTTCCAGCACCGTTTCGCGGCTGACCGCACCGGACTGCTCCAGCGTCTGCGCGCGCACCCCCAGCAGCCGCTGCTTGGCCTCGTAGCTGTAGACCACCATGCCGCAGTCGAAGAACGCCGACGAACCGGCGATATCGGTCATGCACTTGGCGATCCAGCCGCCACTGCAGCTTTCGGCGGTGACCAGTTGCAGCGCGGCGTGCTGCAGGCGCTGCCCAAGCGCGGCGGCCTGGGCGTTCAGATCGGCATCGGTGGGAATGGACATCGGCAGGGTTCGCGGAAACGACGGCACGTTGTACCGCAGATCCGCGCCGCTGTCCCGCCGCATCAGTGGTCGTGGTGCAGGTAACGGGCCTGGGCCGGCAGGCGCAGGCTGACCAGGAAAGCGACCACCATCATCACCGTGACATACCAGAAGAACAGCTGCTCGTGGCCCAGCTGCTTCAGCCCCAACGCGGCGTACTCGGCACTGCCACCGAACACGGCGTTGCCGATGGCGTAGGCCAGGCCCACGCCCAGTGCGCGCACCTGCGGCGGGAACATTTCGGCTTTCACGATGCCCGAGATAGAGGTGTAGAAACTGACGATGGCCAACGCCAGCACGATCAGCCCAAAGGCCGCCCACGGGCTGGTGACGTGCTGCAGGGTGACCAGGATCGGCACGGTGGTGAGCGCACCGAGCGCACCGAACAGCATCATGCTGGTGCGACGGCCGATGCGGTCGGAGAGCATGCCGAACAGCGGCTGCATGCACATGTACAGGAACAACGCCCCGGTCATCACGTAACTGGCGGTCTTGATCGGCAGATGCACCGTGTTCACCAGGAACTTCTGCATGTAGGTGGTGAAGGTGTAGAAGATCAGCGAGCCGCCTGCGGTATAGCCGAGCACGGTGAAGAAGGCCGCCTTGTGGTCGCGGAACAGCGCGCCCAGCGTGCCGGCGTCCTTGTCATCGCGGCTCGATTCGCTCTGGGTCTCGTGCAGGGTTCGCCGCAGCAGCAGCGCCACCACGGCCGCGACGGCGCCCAGCACGAACGGAATGCGCCAGCCCCAGGCACGGATCTCCGCCTCGCTCAGCACCGATTCCATGATGACGATCACCAGCACGGCCAGCAGCTGGCCGCCGATCAGGGTGACGTACTGGAACGAAGAGAAGAATCCGCGCTGGCCGCGCAACGCGACCTCGCTCATGTAGGTGGCGGTGGTGCCGTACTCGCCGCCCACCGACAGGCCCTGGATCAGGCGCGCCACCAGCAGCAGCACCGGCGCCAGCGCACCGATGGTTGCGTAGGTCGGCAGACAGGCCACCATCAGCGAACCACCGCACATCATGCTGACCGAGATCAGCAGCGATTTCTTGCGCCCCAGGCGGTCGGCAATGCGACCGAACAGCCAGCCGCCGATCGGCCGCATCAGGAAGCCGGCCGCGAACACGCCGGCCGTATTGAGCAGCTGCACGGTGGGATCGGAGGCGGGGAAGAAGGCGCCCGCGAAGTAGATCGCACAGAACGCGTAGACGTAGAAGTCGAACCATTCCACCAGGTTGCCGGACGAGGCCGACATGATGGCGAAGACGCGATGGCGCTTCTCCGCAGCGGTGTACTGGGGCAGATCGACGGCCGGGGCCTGCGACATGGGGAACTCCGAAGGGGGCCGTGGGGGCCGACCTTCGGATCATCCTCCCGCCGTGTGCAAGACGGTGTGCAGCATCAGGCGGCTGGCGTGCGGTAATCGGCCGGTTGTGCGACGGGGTCGGATCCCGAAAGGCGAAGGGGTCGAATCCCGTTGCAACGCAACGGGCTCCGACCCCACCCGCCGGCATCACCACTCCGGCAGTTTTTCCGGCAGCAACGCACGGATCGGCGCGCCATCGGCGCTGGCCGCCAGTTTCTCGGCCTCGGCGATCGGCAGATCGACCTGCAGCAGCCAGCCGTCTTCATCGGCCTGCTCGCTGCGGATCACTTCCAGCTGGTGCAGGCGTGCGCGCAGGCGCCCCGCACTGGGTGGCAGGCGCAGCTCGCCGGTCACGTGCTGCAGGCCCAGGCGGCGGCCCAGCACGGTCTGCAACAGCTCCAGGCCCTGGCCGTCACGCGCCGAGATCCAGACCCGCTCGCGACGGGCCTCGTCGGGCACGCCGTCCTGGCCATCGTGGCGCACCTGCGCGCCGTCAATGCGGTCGATCTTGTTGAACACCAGCAACTGCGGCAGGTCGCCTGCACCCACCGCGGCCAGCACCTCGTCCACCTGGGCGATGCGCTCTTCGCGGTGCGGATCGGCGGCATCGACAATATGCAGCAGGAAATCCGCCTCGCGCGCTTCGGACAGGGTGGAGCGGAACGCCGCCACCAGGTCATGCGGCAGGTCGCGCACGAAGCCCACCGTGTCGGCCAGCACCACGTTGCCACCGGGCACCGCAATGCGCCGCACGGTCGGATCCAGCGTAGCGAACAGCTGGTCGGCCGCGTACGCCTCGGCACCGGTCAGCGCGTTGAACAGCGTGGACTTGCCGGCGTTGGTGTAGCCCACCAGGGCCACGCGCGGCAGCTCGCTGCGCACCCGCGCACGGCGCATCTGGGTGCGCTGCACTTCCACCTTCTCCAGCCGCTTCTGCAGCTGTTCCACCCGCTTCTGCAGCAGGCGGCGGTCGGTTTCCAGCTGGGTTTCACCCGGGCCACGCAGGCCGATCGAACCACCGCGCTGGCGCTCCAGGTGGGTCCAGCCGCGCACCAGCCGCGTGGCGATATGCCGCAGCTGGGCCAGCTCGACCTGCAGCTTGCCTTCGTGGCTGTGCGCACGCTGGGCGAAGATGTCCAGGATCAGACCGGTACGGTCGATCACCCGGCGTTCCAGGAAGCGTTCCAGGTTGCGTTCCTGGCCAGGGCTGAGTGCGTGATTGACCAGGATCAGGTCGGCGCCGGTGGCCTCCACCGCCGCCTTGATCTCATCCAGCTTGCCGCTGCCGATCAGGGTGGAGGGATTGGGGCGATCCAGGCGCGCGGTGATGGTGGCAGCGATGCTGGCCCCGGCCGAGCGGGCCAGATCGCCGAATTCTTCCAGCACATCCTCTTCCAGCTTGCCGAAGTGGGGCTGGATCAGCAGGGCGTGTTCGCCCCGTTTCGAGCGGTCAAACATTCACCGCTCCGTTGTTACTCGTCTGCTTCATCACCCGCCTGACCATTTTCACCCGACTGCACGTAGCCGCCACCCGGGCCGACCTTGACGTTGCGTGCCGGCACCACCGTGGAGATGGCGTGCTTGTAGACCATCTGGCTGACGGTGTTGCGCAGCAGGACCACGAACTGATCGAACGATTCGATCGTGCCCTGCAGCTTGATACCGTTGACCAGGTACACCGAAACCGGCACGCGTTCGCGCCGCAGTGCGTTCAGGAAAGGATCCTGCAGCGATTGCCCCTTGGACATTGCATACTCCTGATTATTGTTCTTATTGGATTGCCGGCGCTGGCTGCGGCCCCCGAGCCGCACGCCGGCCCATGATGGTACACGGCCAGCGGCCGTTCAGCGTGCGACGAAGGTCGCGACTGCGTCGGCCAGCCGCTGTTGGTCGATATGGGGGTCGAACCAGCGGGCATCAAGCTCGCCGCGCAGCCAGGTCAGCTGGCGCTTGGCCAGCTGGCGGGTGGCGAAGATACCCTTGTCACGGAACCCGGCGGCACTGCCCTGCCCGTCCAGGAATTCCCAGGCCTGGCGGTAACCGACCGCCCTGACCGCCGGCAGGTCCAGCGGCGCGGCCACGGCAGCCATCTGCGGCAGGGCGCGCAGGGCGCGCACCTCGTCCAGGAACCCCTGCGCCAGCATGGTGTCGAAACGCGCTTGGATGCGCTGGTGCAGCACTGCCCGCTCGCGCGGGGCCAGGATCAGCTTCAGGGTCCGCACCGGCAGCGGCGCAACACCGCGCTGGCGCTGCAGTTCGGTGATCGGCGTGCCAGTCAGCCGGTACACCTCCAGCGCCCGCTGGATGCGCTGCGGGTCGGTGGCATGGATGCGCGCCGCCGCGGCCGGATCGACCGCCGCCAGATCGTTGTGCAGGGCGGCCCAGCCACGCTCGGCCGCCTCTGCCGCCAGCGCTTCGCGCATGCCGGGATCGGCTTCCGGCATCGGCGAAAGGCCTTCCAGCAACGCGCGGAAGTACAGGCCGGTGCCGCCGGCCAGGATCGGCATGCGGCCACGGGCCACGATGTCGGCCACCACGCGGCCGGCGTCGGCGGCGAACTCGGCGGCCGAATAGGTCTGCCAGGGATCACGCAGGTCCAGCAGATGGTGCGGCGCCTGCGCGCGCTCGGCGGCGTCCGGCTTGGCCGAGCCGATATCCAGGCCGCGGTAGACCAGCGCCGAATCGACGCTGACGATCTCGCCGTTCAACTGTTTGGCCAGGGCGATCGCGGTGGCGGTCTTGCCGCTGGCGGTCGGCCCCATCACGGCGATCGCCAGCGGTCGCCGGTCGGCGGCCATCAGTCTTCGTCCGGCCAGCGGATCGCCGCGGTGGCGGCCACGCGCGGGGCGGGCACGGCCTCGACCGCCTGCCAGATCTTCAATGCATCGACCGTGGCGGCCACGTCGTGCACGCGCACGATGCGCGCACCGCGCTGCACCGCGATCAGGTGCGCGGCTACCGACGCGGCGACGCGCTCGGATGGCACCTGCCGCCCGGTCAGCTCGCCCAGGCTGCGCTTGCGCGACAGGCCCGCCAGCATCGGCACGCCCAGTTCCAGGAAGCGCTCGGAACGGGCCAGCAGGGTCATGTTGTGCGCGGTGGTCTTGCCGAAGCCGAAGCCAAGGTCGATGACCAGGTGCTTCCTGGCGATGCCGGCCATTTCGGCGGCGAAAAGGCGCTGCACAAGGAAGCCATGCACCTCGGCCACCACGTCGTCGTAGTGCGGTTCGGCCTGCATGTTGCCCGGCTCGCCCTGCATGTGCATCAGTACCACCGGCACCCCTGCGGCGGCGGCGGCTTCCAGCGCGCCTTCCTGGCGCAGGCCGTAGATGTCGTTGATCATGCCCGCGCCAGCGGCCACGGCCGCGCGCATCACTTCCGGCTTGAAGGTATCGATGCTGATCGGCACCTGGGTGCGGGCCGCGAGCTGTTCGATGACCGGCACGACGCGCTGCAGCTCTTCGTCGATCGACACCGGGGCGGCGCCCGGGCGGGTGGATTCACCGCCGATATCGAGCAGGTCGGCGCCCTGTTCCACCAGCTTCAGGCCATGGGCGACCGCCGCTTCGGTGCTGTCATGTGCGCCGCCGTCGGAGAACGAATCGGGGGTCACGTTGACGATGCCCATGACCTGGGCGCGGTCCAGGCGCAGGATGCGGCCGGCGCAGTCGAGCTGGGGCGAGATATCGAACATGAGCGATCCTGCGGGTAACGGTGTCTAGTTTAGTTCGGCAGGGCTGCGCCCTGCACCCTTGTAGAGTCGAGCCGTGCTCGACTGAAGCAACGTCTAAAACCTGCATTACGTGGAATGGCGGGCGGTGTGGGTGGGCAGGACACGCCGCAAGTACGTCCCTGTAGGCTCGTAGGCGCCATCCGTGGCGCCTGCGGTCCTGCCCACCCACACCGCCCCGCCTGTGACACATTCCCGCGAGCTGTAGGAACGGCACGGGGTCGGATCCTGTTGCTGCGCAACGGGCTCCGACCCCAAATGAATATCGACATCTGACAGATTCATCTACGCATGGCGTGGATCTACTGGCCGCCGGCCACCTGCCAGAGGTGGGGCGGTGTTTCCGGATCAGAGGTTGCCCAGGCGCGCGTTGTCTACCGGGGCAGCCAACCAGCCTGCCAGGTCTTCGCCTATCGCGTTTACGGTGCGGTCCAGCACCGTGCAGGACCCCTTGAAGCCGGCAAAGGCGCCGCCGCGGGACACCCGACGCGCCGTGACCGTTGCGATCTGGCGACCATCCTCAAACAGCACGCCACGCACTGCAGCAGACTTGAAGTGCCCGGTAAAGGCGTTGCCTGCACTCTGCGCCTCGACCAGTTCAAGCTTCAACGAGCGGCCGCTGCCGCTGTCGGCCCCTACCGGCCCGGACACAATGGTGATGCCGTGGCGGCTGGCGTTGGAAGCCAGCGACTGCGCAAGCGTGACGCCGATGCTGCACTCGCTCTTGATGGCCTCGGCGATGATCGCCGATTCACTGAAAGGTACCGGCTGGACGACGCGGATTTCAGCGGCGGCGGCGGGCAGAACAAGCGTCGCCAGCCCTGCCAGGGCAAGCGGAAGCAGCAGTTTCATGGTGATCCCCTGTAAACCCAGCCTCCCCCTATGGCGGCCGTGGTGGCGCATCCTGACCCGCAGCAGCGGTAGGACGCAAGGCCCGCCCAATCCACGCGTGGCGTGGATCTACCGTGTCGACCAAGGTCGACACCTACCAATAGCAGACGGATTCCGACCCCGCCCCGCCATCCCACGGAATGCACGCTTTTGACGTTGACGTTGACGTTGAGCGGGTGCAGGGCGCAGCCCTGCCGGGAAACCCTCAGCGCGGGCGGCGGCGTTTGCGGTCGACGTACAGGGTCTTGATGATGCTCAGCACAATACCCACGCCAATGCCGACACCGCAGCCCAGCAACAGGTTGTCCAGGGTCAGCCCGACCACGACACCGACGATGGTGGCGATGACCATTTCAACGGTGTGGGAGATCGGCTGCGGCGGGGGAATGGACATGCGGGCTCCAGCGAAAGACAGGGGTGCGGGTGTAGCGCGGAAACAACGAGGCCGGGTTGCCCCGGCCTCGTCTGCGATCAGCATTGGCGGGCCGTCAGTGCGACTCGGCCGGGCCGGCGATCGGCGGCAGCGGACGGGCGTCGCCGCCCTTGTCGTTGCTGCCACCATCCTTGTTGGACTTGTTCCAGCCCATCGGCGGCGGCGGGTCGCGGCCTTCCATGATGGCGTCGATCTGCGGCGCGTCGATGGTTTCGTACTGCAGCAGCAACTGCGACATCGCGTGCAGCTTGTCCAGGTTGGCCGTCATCAGCTCGGTGGTACGCGCATAGGCCTCGTCCAGGATGTTGCGCACTTCCTCGTCGATGCGGCGCGCGGTGTCGTTGGACACGCTCTTGTGCTGGGTGACCGAACGGCCCAGGAACACCTCGTCGTCCTCCTCGCCATAGGCGATCGGGCCGAGCTGGTCGGACAGGCCCCACTTGGTGACCATGTTGCGGGCCATCTTGGTGGCGCGCTCGATGTCGTTGGAGGCACCGGTGGTGACCTTGTCGGCACCGAAGATCAGCTCCTCGGCCACGCGACCACCGTACAGCGAGCACAGCTGCGACTTGATCGCCACGCGGTTCATCGAATAGCGGTCGCCTTCCGGCAGGTACATGGTCACACCCAGCGCACGGCCGCGCGGAATGATGGTGACCTTGTAGACCGGATCATGCTCGGGCACCAGGCGACCGACGATGGCGTGGCCGGCTTCGTGGTACGCGGTGAGGGTCTTCTCTTCCTCGCTCATGGCCATCGAGCGGCGCTCGGCACCCATCAGGATCTTGTCGCGGGCACGGTCGAAGTGGTCCATGCGGACTTCCTTCTCGTTGCCGCGCGCGGCGAACAGGGCCGCTTCGTTGCACAGGTTGGCCAGGTCGGCACCGGAGAAGCCCGGGGTACCGCGCGCGATCACCATCGGCTCGACGTCATCGGCCAGCGGCAGCTTGCGCATGTGCACCTTCAGGATGTGCTCGCGGCCCTTCACGTCCGGCAGGCCGACCACGACCTGGCGGTCGAAACGGCCCGGGCGCAGCAGCGCCGGGTCCAGCACGTCCGGACGGTTGGTCGCGGCGATCACGATCACGCCTTCGCCACCTTCGAAACCGTCCATCTCGACCAGCAGCTGGTTCAGGGTCTGCTCGCGCTCGTCATGACCGCCGCCCAGGCCGGCACCACGGTGGCGACCGACGGCGTCGATTTCATCGATGAAGATGATGCACGGGGCGTGCTTCTTGGCCTGCTCGAACATGTCGCGCACGCGGCTGGCGCCGACGCCGACGAACATTTCCACGAAATCCGAACCGGAGATCGAGAAGAACGGCACCTTGGCTTCGCCGGCGATGGCCTTGGCCAGCAGCGTCTTGCCGGTACCGGGCGGACCGACCATCAGCACGCCGCGCGGAATCTTGCCGCCCAGCTTGGTGAACTTGGACGGATCACGCAGGAAGTCGACCAGTTCGCCCACTTCTTCCTTGGCTTCGTCGCAGCCAGCAACGTCGGCGAAGGTGACCTTGATCTGGTCTTCGCCCTGCAGCTTGGCGCGCGACTTGCCGAAGGACATGGCGCCCTTGGCACCACCGCCACCGCCCTGCATCTGGCGCATGATGAACAGCCAGAAGCCGATGATCAGGATGACTGGCAGGAAGTTCATCAGGATGGCCGCGAAGGAAATGCCGCTGGACGGCTGTTCCTGCACGATGTCCACGTTCTTGGTACGCAGCACGTTGATCAGGTCGCGATCAGCCGGTGCCGACACCGTGCCGGTCTGGCCGCCACGGGTGGTGTAGGTGATTTCGTTGGTCAGTCCGCGCGAATCGCCACCAAAGGTGACCTTCTGCACGTTGCCGCTGTCCACCTGGTCAAGGAACTGCGAATACGATGTGGCCTGCGCCCCGGCCCCGGAGGACTTGGGCGAGAAGCTCTGGAAGACCACCATCAGCACGACGGCGACGACCACCCATAGCAGGAGGTTCTTGGTCAAGTCGTTCATCCTCATTGGCTCCAGCGTTCCTCTTTCAGTGCGGGCATTGCGTTGGGGTCGAGCTTACGGGTCGAGCTTACTTCATGTGGGCGCGTTTTCCCTGACCCAAGGCGTAGACCTCGGGGGAACGCTTGCGCGAGGCTTCCGGCTTGCGGATGGAGACCTTGTCGTACCGACGGCGCATTTCACGCACGTAGTCATCGAAGCCTTCGCCCTGGAACAGCTTGATCAGGAACGCCCCACCGGTCTTGAGGTGGTTGTCGGCGAAATCCAGGGCCAGCTCTGCCAGGTGCATCATCCGCGGCTGGTCGACCGCGCCTACACCACTCTTATTGGGGGCCATGTCCGACAGCACAAGGTCTACCGGCTGATCGCCCAGCATGGCCTCGAACTGCGATAGGACGGTTTCTTCCCTGAAGTCACCGTGAAGGAACTCCACCCCGGCCAGCGGCGGCATGTCCAGGATGTCCAGGGCCAGCACGCGGCCGGTGTCGCCAATCTGTCTCCGCACCTGCTGAGACCAGCCGCCCGGGGCGGCGCCGAGATCGACCACGACCATGTGCGGCTTCAGCAGCCGGTCACGTTCGAGCAGTTCCTCGAGCTTGTAGGCGGCACGCGAGCGCATGCCTTCGGCCTGCGCCTTCTTCACGAAGGGGTCGGAGAAGTGTTCCTTGAGCCAGCGCTGGCTGCTTTTGCTGCGGGTAGCCATTGGAAATAGGGGGTTACGGGGTCGTCATGATACCCTGATCACCCCATTCAACCGTGTTTTCTGCATGCCCATCGCCCTGACCGCTTCCCAGACCCGTTTCCTGCGCGGCCAAGCCCACGATCTGAAGGCACTGCTGCAGACCGGCGGCAAGGGCATCACGCCCGCGTTCATCGCCGAGCTGAACGAGGTGCTGGAGCGCCACGAACTGGTGAAAGTGAAGGTGGCCGCTGAAGATCGCGACGCCCGCGACGTGATGATCGGTGAGATCGTCGAAGCGACCGAAGCCGCGCTGGTACAGCGTATCGGCCACGTGGCCGTGCTCTACCGCCCGAGCAAGGAACAGCGGCAGATCGTGCTTCCGCGCGGCTGATCGCCCTGCCCCATGCAGCTGAACCACGAACCGCCTGATTACGCTTACAGCCTGCGCGCGGCCGATGGTCGCTCGGCGCGGGTGAACGACCAGTCCCTGTCCAGCAGCTTCTTCCTGACGCCTGAAGAGCTGGCAACGGACTGGCCGGTGCTGCGAGCCGCCGATCTGCAGGTGGCCGACCTGGAACCCATCCTGGCCCTGGGCCCGGCGCTGATCGTGCTGGGTACCGGCGATCGCCAGGTATTTCCGCCGGCCGTGGTGATGGCCGCCTGCCTGTCGCGCGGCATCGGCCTGGAAGTGATGAACAATCCGGCGGCCGCGCGCACGTTCAATATTCTTGCCGGCGAAGGCCGCAAGGTCGCCGCGGCCTTCATCCTGGAAGGTTGAGGCGGCAGCAGCCGGGCGTGGCCCGGATCAGATCGCGATACCCCTGCGCCCGGGCCGATGCTCGGGCGTTTTCGTGTGGGCGCGGAGAGCCGCCGGGCATGGCCCGGCGCTACCCGTATCTGCCTGCGCTAGCGCGCCGGCAGATACTGCTGCGGGTCGACCGGCTTGCCGTTGTAACGAATCTCGAAGTGCAGCATGTCGCGGTTCGCACCGGTACGGCCCATTTCTGCGATCTGATCGCCGGCCTTCACGTTCTGCCCTTCGTTCACCAGGCGCTTGCGGTTGTGGCCATAGGCCGACAGCCACTGGTCGCTGTGCTTGATGATGATCAGCTCGCCGTAGCCCACCAGGCCTGCGCCGGAGTACACCACCACGCCGTTGGCCGATGCGCGCACCGGGGCCCCGCTGCTGCCGGCAATGTCGACGCCCTGCTTGGTCGCGTCACCGGCCACATAGCGCCCCACCACCGCACCGTCGGCCGGCCAGCGCCAGGCAATGCTGCTCTTCACCGGTGTAGCCGGCGCGGTGCTCGGCGCCGTCGAAGGCGTGCTGCCACTGCCGGTGGCCGGACGCGGCGCGGTGACCACCGTGGTGGGTGCGCGGCCGCTGCCGGCACCCTGCGGATACAACCGGATGACCTGCCCCGGATAGATCTGCGACGGGTTGTCCAGCCGGTTCCAGGCAATCAGGTCGGCCGGGGTGATGTCGTGGATGCGCGCGAGTGCGTAGATGGTGTCGCCCTTGCGCACGACCACGGTCTGCCCCGGCTTGGGCACCGAGGTCTTGGGCGTACTGGCTGCCGCACCACTGCCATCGGGGCGGACCACCGTGGCGGTGCCACAGGCAGCCAGCGAGGAAACCAGCAATGCCAGCGCGCCAATGCGCACTCCCTTGCCCAGACCATTTGCATTCATGCGAACTTCGACCTCCATACAAGCCAGGCAACCAGCACCACCACCATCGCGGTGGCGATCCAGCCCAGCGGTTCAATCCAGCGCCGCAGCGCGGCTTCCGCGCGCGGTCCGCCAATGCGGATCACGGCGGCCAGAACGTACACACGCTTGCCGCGACCGATCAGCATGCTCAACAGATACTGCGGCATGGGCACACCGACGATACCCGATGCCCACGTGAAGACCTTCATCGGGATGGGCATGAAGCCCCCCAGCACCAGGAAGGTGAACACCGCCCAGGGCGATTCGGCCATCTTGGCCTGCACCGTGGCGATGCCATCTTCAATGGCCGGCAGCATACCGAGCATCTCGAACAGCGGCTTCACCGCCTCGAAGGCGTAGTGGCCCAGGGCGTAACCGATCACCGCGCCCACCATCGAGCCGGCCAGGCTGAGGGTGGCGAACCACCAGCCGCGCTTGGGCTGGGCCACGCACATCGGCGCCAGCATCACCTCCGGCATGACCGGGAAGATGATGGCTTCGAAAAAACTCAAGACGGTCAGATAGGTCGGCGCGCGTTCGTGCGCCGCCCATTTCATCGCCCGCTCGTACAGCGGCCCGAAAATCTTCATGCAACCCTGCTCCCTGGATTCAGTCGAGCATGCCGGACAGCAGCGGCACGAAGGTGACCGGCGCCAGCACGCGTTGTTCGATGCTGCCGTCGGCCTTGCGATCGAGCTGTACCAGCGATTGCCCGCCGGGGCCGCCCACCGGCGCCACCAGGCGGCCACCCACGGCCAACTGCTCGACCAGCGCATCGACCAGCGCCGGTGCGGCTGCGGTGACCACCACGGCGTCGTACGGGCCGTGCTCGGCCCAGCCCACCCGGCCGTCGTCATGCTTGGTGCGGATGTTCATGCCCAGCGCGCGGAAGCGCTTGCGCGCCTGCCGCAGCAGATCGCCGATGCGTTCGACCGTGTAGACCTCAAGCCCCACCGCGCCGAGTACGGCGGCCTGGTAGCCCGAGCCGGTGCCCACTTCCAGCACCGTCTTCGGTGCAACCTGCAGCACCGCTTCGGTCATCCGCGCCACCACCCAGGGCTGGGAAATGGTCTGGCCGTGGCCGATCGGCAGCGCGGTGTCCTCATAGGCACGCGAGGCCAGGGCTTCATCGATGAACAGATGGCGCGGCACGATGCGGATGGCATTGAGCGTGGCCTCGTCGGCAATGCCGGCCTCGCGCAGGCGATCGACCAGGCGGTCGCGCACGCGCTGCGAAGTCATGCCGATCCCCACGGCTTCCGGCTGCAGGCGCAGGCGCGGGCTCATGCCGGCTGGTCCAGCGCGGCGCTCAGGCCACCGACCCAGCTGGCCACCTTCTCCAGTGCCTGGTAGCGGGTCAGGTCGACCTGGATGGGGGTGATCGAAATATGGCCGGTGCGCACCGCGTGGAAATCGGTACCCGGACCGGAGTCCTGCTCGCGACCGGCCGGACCGATCCAGTACACCTCGTTGCCGCGCGGATCTTTCTGCGCGATGCAGCCTTCGGCGCGGTGGCGGTTGCCCAGGCGGGTCACTTCGAAGCCCTTCACCTCGCCCCACGGCAGGTCAGGCACGTTCACGTTCAGAATGGTGTCGGCCGGCAGCGGGTCGGCCTTCAGCCGGGCCACGATCTCAACCGCCGCACGCGCTGCGGTTTCGAAATGCTTCGGGTCATGGTTGCGGCTGACCAGTGAGACCGCTACCGCCGGCAGCCCCAGGAACCGCCCCTCCATGGCCGCCGATACCGTGCCGGAGTAGATGACATCGTCGCCGAGGTTGGCGGCGTTGTTGATGCCCGACACGACGATATCCGGTTCGAACTCGAGCAGGCCGGTCAGCGCCAGATGCACGCAGTCGGTGGGCGTGCCCGCCACCGAGACGGTGTAATGGTCGATGCGCTTGAGCCGGATCGGCAGATCCAGCGTCAGTGAATTGCTGGCACCGGACCGGTCGCGGTCGGGGGCAACCACCGTGACTTCATGCCCGGCGTCGCGCAGCACCTGCGCCAGCATCCGGATGCCTGCAGCGTCTACGCCGTCGTCGTTGCTGACCAGGATGCGCATGTTCGATTCAACCGCTTGATTTTCCAAGAATTCGATTCCATCACCTTGCCGCGTGGGCGGGACCGGCAGCCGCCCCCTCGGGAACCGGCGATCTCGCAAGTGCGTCCACTATTGTGCCGCAAGCGGGGCGCGGGTCCTACCCTGCCGGCGGTCACGGAAGCGTTTGAAATGCCGTAGGCAGCGCCTCAGTGGCGGTTTACCCTGTGCACATGTCGCACCCAGAAGATGAAGACCCCGCCGCACTGTTCCGCGCGGCCATCGGCGAAGTCACCCCGCTGCGCAAGGATGCCGAACCGGCGCCGGCCGCGCCACGGCCCAAACCGCGTGCCCGCATGGCCGAACGCGACGAGCAGGAAGCGGCCGGTGAGTTCGCCCGGCTGCTGCGCGACAGCAGCCCATTGGAGGCGGGCGATACCGCCAGCTACCGGCGTGACACGCTGCCGCCACGCATGTTCCAGCGGCTCAAGCGCGGCCAGTATTCGGTGCAGGACGAACTGGACCTGCATGGCGCGACTGCCGCGCAGGCCGAAGCGCTGCTGCGCCAGTTCCTGCTGGAAGCGCACGCGCATGAGTTCGGTTGCGTGCGCATCATTCACGGCAAGGGGCTGCAGTCTGACGGCGGCGCGCCGGTGCTGAAGAACCTGGTGGACCGCCTGTTGCGGCTGCGCAACGATGTGCTGGCGTTTCATTCGGCGCCGCCCGGACAGGGCGGCACCGGTGCGGTGCTGGTGTTGTTGGCGCGGCGGTGAGGCATTCATCCACGCATGGCGTGGATCTACCGGGCGGTGAGGCATTCATCCACGCCATGCGTGGATGCGCCGCACCGCCGGGTCCTCACCCCTGCGAGGCGTCCTCCACCGGACCCAGCTCATGCAGCACTGCAGTGGCGTAGCAGCCCGGTGGCAGCGCAAAGGAAAGTTCGAGCACGTCTTCGGCCAGCCACTGGTGCTGCAGCAACGCCGGGCGCAGGCGCAACGCGCGCCGCTCCTGCTTCAGGCGCGCATCTTCCAGCCCCGCGCGCAGCGCCTTGGATTCCTCATCGTCCAGCGCACCCAGTTCCAGCGCGCGCGCGGCATCGGTACTGCGCAGTTCGCCCTCGCCCCACAACGGCGCGCTGGGATGGATGTCGAACCGTGCCAGACGATCGGCCAGTGCATCGGTGTACGGCTCCGGACCGAACACGCTGCGGCTGCCATCGAGCATCCACACCTCACCCTGCAGCGGCTGATCCCAGCTGCCCTGCTCCACCCGGGCAGCCAGCACCCGGTTGAACAGCGCCGAACGGGCAGCCGACAGCAACAGCGAGCGCTGGTCCTTGCGCATGCGGCGGCCCCCGAACATGGCCAGGGCCGCCGGCACGTTACCACCGTCGCGACCAAAGCGCTGTTCGCCGAACCAGTTGGGCAGGCCGCGGCTGGCGATCTGCTGCAGGCGTTCGCTGATCGCGGCGGCATCGCCCTGCACGTCGCGCAGGACCAGCTTGAAGCGATTGCCAGCCAGGGCGCCGCGCTGCAGCTTGCGGTTGTGCCAGGTGGCGTCGAGCACTTCGATCTCATCGCTGGCCAGTGCGGCCAGGTCAGGCGCCACCCGCTTGGGCAGGTGCACGCTGAAGCGCTGGGTGGTGACCGCGTGGCGGTCCTTCATGCCGGCATAGCTGACCGCCATGTCCGGCAGGCCGGCCCAGGCTGCCAGCAGCTTGGCCACGTGCACCGTGTTGGCGCCGCGCTTGCGGATGTGCAGCAGCAGGTGCTCGCCCTCGCCCGTGGCCTCGAAGGCCGGCAGTTCGTCCACCTGGAAATCTTCCGGCGTGCTGCGGATGCGGGCGCGCAGCAACGGCGCACCGAACGCCAACGGCACCGGAATCATGCGGCCACCAGCAGCACCACCGCCTGCGCGGCGATGCCTTCGCCACGCCCGGTGAAGCCCAGCTTCTCCGAGGTGGTGGCCTTCACGCTGACCGCGTCCATCGGCAGCTGCAACAGGCCGCCGATGCGCTCACGCATGGCCAGCGCATGCGGACCGACCTTGGGGCGCTCGCAGATGACGGTGATGTCGGTGTTGCCGACCCGCCAGCCACGCTCGCGCAGCAGGCTGTCGCAGTGGCGCACGAAATCGCTGCTGTCGGCATCCTTCCAGCGGTCGTCGCTGGGCGGGAAGTGCTGGCCGATATCGCCCAGCGCAAGCGCGCCCAGCATCGCATCGCATAGCGCGTGCAGGATCACGTCGCCATCGCTGTGGGCCAGCACACCGCAGCTGTGCGGTACGTTCACGCCACCAAGCATGATGTGGTCGCCTTCACCGAAGGCATGGACGTCATAGCCCTGGCCGATACGGACGGGCGGGAACGGAGCGGTGCTCATGGATGCAACCCTTGCAGCAGGGCCGCGCGGTCACTCAACCAGCGCGGCGGGAAAGTACGAATTCGAAACGGTCCAGGTCGGCCGGCGTGGTGATCTTGAAGTTGTCCTCGCTGCCTTCCACCAACAGCGGGCGGTGGCCCTGGCGTTCCATGGCCATGGCCTCGTCGGTCACCTCGACATCGGCAGCGGCGGCATCGGCCAGCGCGCGCGCCAGCTGGTGGCGGCGGAACAACTGCGGGGTGAGCGCGCGCCACAGGCGTGCGCGCGGCTCGGTGGCATCGATGCCACCATCGTCGCCGGCACGCTTCAAGGTATCGCGCACCGGCGCGGCCAGGATCGCGCCGACCGGGTCGGCACGCCCCACTTCCAGCAGCCGGCCCAGATCGGCCGGCGACAGATTCGGGCGCGCGGCATCGTGCACCAGCACGAATTCATCGGCACGCACGCTGTCGGGCAACGCCTGCAGGCCAGCCAGCACCGACGCGGCGCGGGTGGCGCCGCCGATGCAGGTCAGCACCGGCTTGCCGGCGAACTCGGTCCAGCCCGGCCAGTCGGCATCGTCCGGGCCCAGCACGACCATCACGCCGGCCACCGCTGGATGCGCCAGCAGCGCATCCAGGGTGTGGGCCAGCAGGATCCTGCCGCCTGCCTGCAGGTACTGCTTGGGCAGCGGCGCACCGAAGCGGGCGCCGCGGCCCGCCGCTGGCATCACCACCCAGATGGCCGCGCTCATGGCACGTCCGCCGTGTGGTCGCCGGTCTGTGCAGCCACCGGTGCAGCCGCCGGCGGACGCGAGGCGGCATCTTCCACCACGCGGTAGAACTTCTCGCCGGGCTTGATCATGCCCAGCTCGCTGCGAGCACGCTCTTCGATGGCGGCCTGGCCTTCTTTCAGGTCCTTCACTTCGGCAGCCAGCGCATCGTTGCGCTGCTGCAGACCTTCGTTGTCCCGTTCCTGGTTGGCGACCTGGGCTTCGAGCATCATCACTTCACCCGAATTGCCCGGGCCGAACCAGAAACGGTACTGCAGCCATGCCAGCAGCAGGGCCAGCACCAGCAGCAGCCAGCGCCAATCGCGCATGGGCTCAGCGCTTCAGCGAAACGAACGCGTCACGACCGGCGTAACGCGCGCCGGCACCGAGGGCTTCCTCGATGCGCAGCAGCTGGTTGTACTTGGCCACGCGATCGCTGCGGCACAGCGAACCGGTCTTGATCTGGGTCGCGGTGGTGGCAACCGAGATGTCGGCGATGGTGGTGTCTTCGGTTTCGCCCGAACGGTGCGAGACCACGGCGGCGTAGCCGGCACGGTCGGCCATGGCGATCGCTTCCAGGGTTTCGCTGAGCGTACCGATCTGGTTGACCTTGATCAGGATCGCGTTGGCGGTGCCCGAATCGATGCCTTCCTGGAAGATGCGCGGATTGGTGACGAACAGATCGTCGCCCACCAGCTGCACCTGCTTGCCGATACGGTCGGTCAGCAGCTTCCAGCCGGCCCAGTCGTTCTCGGCCAGGCCATCTTCAATCGTGATGATCGGGTACTGCGCGGCCCAGTCGGCCAGGAAGTCGACGAACTGCTCGGAGGTCAGGCGCTTGTTCTCGCCCACCAGGTTGTACTTGCCGTTCTCGAAGAATTCGCTGGAGGCCACGTCCAGGCCCAGCAGCACGTCTTCACCGGCGGTGTAGCCGGCCTTGCCGATGGCTTCCAGGATGGTGTCCAGCGCTTCGACGTTGCTGCGGAAGTCCGGCGCGAAGCCGCCTTCGTCGCCCACGGCGGTGCTCAGGCCATGGCCCTTCAGCACCGACTTCAGCGAATGGAAGATTTCGGTGCCGGCGCGCAGCGCTTCGAAGAACGAGGTGAAGCCAACCGGCAGCACCATGAATTCCTGGAAGTCGACGTTGTTGTCGGCATGCGCACCGCCGTTGATGATGTTCATCATCGGCACCGGCAGCGACGGCGTGGCGCCGGTCTTGCCGGCCAAGTACTGCCACAGCGCCTGCTTGCTGGAAGCGGCGGCAGCATGCGCGGCAGCCATGGAAACACCCAGCAGCGCGTTGGCGCCCAGGCGCCCCTTGTTCTCGGTGCCGTCCAGATCGATCAGGCGACGGTCCAGGCCGGCCTGGTCGGTGGCTTCGAAGCCCTTCAGCGCATTGGCGATGGCGCCATTGACGTTGTCGACGGCCTTGCGCACGCCCTTGCCCAGGTAACGGGTCTTGTCGCCGTCACGCAGCTCCACCGCTTCCTTGGTGCCGGTCGAGGCGCCGGAGGGAACCGCGGCGCGACCGAACGAACCGTCCTCCAGGATGACTTCGGCTTCCAGCGTGGGGTTGCCACGGCTGTCGAGGATTTCACGGGCGTGGATGCTGCGGATCGTACTCATGGTCGGGCCGGTTACCTGTAAGGAGAGGAGGCGACAAAACGAATGCCGCGTGATTATCCCCGGCTGCCCGCCGCTTGCCAAATGGTGTCGCCGATCACGACCGGATCCTGGCCCTGCACCAGCATCGGCACGGCCACGATCATGCCCAGCAGGGCCAGCAGCAACGCCGCCACCGCAGCCAAGCCACGCCCACGCCGCAGGCGCCAGGCCAGCACCGAAGCGGCGCCACTGCCCAGCGCGGACACTGCCAGCACGCCGATGGCCGCAAACAGGGCCACCTGCACCGATTCCAGCGCATGACTGCCATCGCCGGGCGAACCGATGGCCGACAGAAACACCAGCAGGCCTGCACCCAGGGCCGCCCAGGCCAGCACGGCCAGGCCGAGCGCGCACAGGCCCCAGGGCCACGGCCGGCGCGAAGCGGGCGCGGAAGATGTTGGATTCATCAGGTGAATGGGCTCCCCGCCCAGGTGAGGATCACAGCTGGGTCAGCACGACCCCGCCCAGCAGCAGCGCCACGGCAAGCAACAGCAGGCCTGCCAGCGTGGCCGCGCCACGCGCACGACGCAGGCGCCAGCCCAGCACGGTGGTGACCGCGCTCGCCACGCACGACACGGCGGCCGTGTTCAGGCATGCCCAGGCCATCGTGTGCTGCCAGCGCGGCGCGGCACCGTCGCCGGGCATGCGCATGCTTCCCGCTGCCAGCAGCACGGCATAGGCCAGCGCCGCCCACATCAGCACGCCGAAGGCCACGGCCACCCAGCCCCACGGCCACTGCCGCCAGTGCCGCCGGCGACGCTGGGCTTCCAGCGCCGCCCACGGGTCCAGACTCACGCGAAGCGCGAGAAACCGTGCTTCTTGGTCACCGCATCGAGCTCCATCAGGGTCTCCAGCAGCGCTTCCATCTGGTCCAGCGGCCACGCATTGGGGCCATCGGACAGCGCCTTGGACGGGTCCGGATGGGTTTCGGCGAACAGGCCGGAAATGCCCACAGCCACGGCAGCGCGCGCCAGCACCGGCACGTGTTCACGCTGGCCACCGGAACTGGTGCCCTGCCCGCCCGGCAGCTGCACCGAATGGGTGGCGTCGAACACCACCGGGCAGCCGGTGTCGCGCATCACCGCCAGCGAACGCATGTCGCTGACCAGGTTGTTGTAGCCGAAACTGGCGCCACGCTCGCAGACCATGATCTGCTCGTTGCCGGTGGACTTGGCCTTCTCCACGACCGGCTTCATGTCCCACGGCGCCAGGAACTGGCCCTTCTTGATGTTGACCGGCTTGCCGGCGGCGCACACCTTGCGGATGAAATCGGTCTGGCGGACCAGGAACGCCGGGGTCTGCAGCACGTCCACCACCGAGGCCACTTCGTCCATCGGGGTGTATTCATGCACGTCGGTCAGCACCGGCACGCCGATCTGCTTCTTCACTTCGGCCAGCACCTTCAGGCCTTCTTCCATGCCCGGGCCGCGGAACGCGGTGCCCGAGGTACGGTTGGCCTTGTCGAAGCTCGACTTGAAGATGAAGTTGACGCCAAGCTTGTCGGTGATCTCCTTCAGCTTGCCGGCGGTATCGAGCTGCAGCTGCATCGACTCGATCACGCAGGGTCCAGCGATCAGGAACAGGGGCTGGTCCAGCCCAACCTCGAATCCACACAGTTTCATGGCGTTTCCTTGTTGGTCCGCGCGCCGTACAAGCCAGCGCGCTGGGGTTGAAGCATGCAGGATGGGGGCCGCAACCCCCATTCACAAGTCAGGCGCGGGCTTCGGCCAGCAGTGCGCCGCCAGCCTTGCGCTCACGCGCGGCACGGATGAAGCCGATGAACAGCGGGTGGCCGTCGCGCGGCGTGGACAGGAATTCCGGGTGCGCCTGGCAGGCCAGGAACCACGGATGCGCATCGCGCGGCAGCTCCACCACTTCCACCAGGGTGTCGTCCATCGACTTGCCCGAGATGACCAGGCCGGCATCTTCCAGCTGGGTGCGGTAGCGGTTGTTGAACTCGTAGCGATGGCGATGGCGCTCGGCCACCACGTCCTTGCCGTACAGTTCGCGGGCCAGGGTGCCCGGCTTCAGGCGCTGTTCCTGCAGGCCCAGGCGCATGGTGCCGCCCAGGTCGCTCTTGTCGTCGCGCTTTTCGACATCGCCGGTGGCGGTACGCCATTCGGTGATCAGGCCGATCACCGGGTCCGGCGACTGGCGGTCATTCTCGGTGCTGTTGGCCTGCTCCAGGCCCAGCACGTGGCGTGCGTAGTCGACCACGGCGGCCTGCATGCCGTAGCAGATGCCGAAGTACGGCACGCTGTTCTGGCGCGCGAACTGCGAGGTCAGTACCTTGCCTTCGAAGCCACGGTCACCGAAGCCGCCCGGCACCAGAATGCCGTCGACGTCGGCCAGGGCGGCCATGTCGGTGCCTTCCAGGTCCTGCGCTTCCAGCCACTTCAGGTTCACCTTGGTGCGCTGGCGCAGGCCGCCGTGCTTGAGTGCTTCGCCCACCGACTTGTAGGCGTCCTGGTGGTCGACGTACTTGCCGACCACGGCGATGGTCACTTCGTCCAGCGGGTGCAGGGTGGCATCGACGGCGTCTTCCCACATCGACAGGTCCACCGGGCCGGCCTTGTCGGCCAGCTTCAGCTGGTTCACCACGATCTCGTCCAGGCCCTGCGCGTGCAGGCCCGAGGGAATGCGGTAGAGCACGTCCACGTCCGGCACGCTGATGACGGCGCGTTCGGAGACGTTGGTGAACTGGGCGATCTTGCGGCGCTCCGAATCGGGCACGGCCTGCTCGGAACGGCACAGCAGCACGTCCGGCTGGATGCCGATCGAACGCAGTTCCTTCACCGAATGCTGGGTCGGCTTGGTCTTCAGCTCACCGGCGGCGCCGATGTAGGGCACCAGGGTGAGGTGCATGAACAGCGCCTTCTCCGGGCCGCGCTCGGTGCGCACCTGGCGGATGGCCTCCAGGAACGGCAGCGATTCGATGTCGCCCACCGTACCGCCGATCTCGACCAGGGCCACGTCGTAGCCCTCGGTGGCTTCGTCGATGCAGCGGCGGATCTCGTCGGTGATGTGCGGAATGACCTGCACGGTCGCGCCCAGGTAGTCGCCGCGGCGCTCCTTGCGGATCACGTTCTCGTAGATGCGACCGGTGGTGACCGAGTTCTTGCGGCTCAGGCGGGTGCGCACGAAACGCTCGTAGTGGCCCAGGTCGAGGTCGGTCTCGGCGCCATCGTCGGTGACGTAGACCTCGCCGTGCTGGAACGGGCTCATGGTGCCCGGGTCCACGTTGATGTACGGGTCGAGCTTCATCATCGTGACCTTCAGGCCACGCGCTTCAAGAATGGCGGCCAGCGACGCAGCGGCAATGCCTTTGCCGAGCGAGGACACCACGCCGCCGGTTACGAAAATCAAGGGAGTCATGGCTGCAAGCATCCTGTCTGGAAATGGAAAACGGCAGCACCACGCCTGCCCGGGGGGCAGACAGGGTGCAGAAAGGGGGTTTTCCGGTTCGCTGGGACAGCGAGGGAGGCGCGGACCTGGCCGGCGGCAGGCGCCGGGCGGGAACCTTCGTGCGAGGTCGGGGCGGCCGTGCCGGCCATTTCGACCGTCACCTGCGACCCGCATTGCTGGAGGCCAGACCTGGCCCTTCCAGCCCATTCGCAAAGGGTGGACACGCACTTACTCCCGGAAAGCCATAGTTTACAGATAGAGGGCCGCCAACCCAAGGGGCTTGTGCGACCAACCCAAACAAAAACGCCCCGGCGTGGGGGCGTCTGATGCCTGGAAGCCCCCCTTGGTAAGGGGGGCGCGCCGACAGGCGCAGGGGATCGGCAGAGTGGTGAGGCGGGGCCCACGGTTTGCGGAGCAAACCGTGGGGAAGCGGTAGCGCGGATGCGCTTACCGCTTCTTCCGCGCTTCCTCTTCTTCTTCCTGCTGCGGGGCGGGCTGGCCCTTGGCCTTCATTTCGGCATTGGCCTGGGCCCGGCGCTTGGCCTTGGCATCGGCTTCGGACTGCGCGGCCTTGTCGGCCTGGTCGTTCTGCTGCGGGGCCGGCTGGCCGGCGTTCTGCGCCATGACCAGGGGCACGGCAACGGCGGCGGCGGCCAGGATCGCAATGGTCAGCAACTTCTTCATGGAGTCCTCCTCGCGGTATCGCTTCGACATGGGGGTGCCGGCGTCTGGATTCCAGCGATGCCCATTTTACCCCCTTGCAGCGGCCGAGGCTGAACCGCAGGCGTGCAAAATCGCGTTCCAGACCGCACACTTGCGCGTCGCTCCAAGCTTCCGAACATAGATGAACGCCCGCTATAACGCCGCCGATATTGAAGTCCTGTCCGGCCTTGACCCGGTCAAGCGCCGTCCCGGCATGTATACCGACACCGCGCGCCCGAACCATCTGGCGCAGGAAGTGATCGACAACTCGGTGGACGAGGCGCTGGCCGGCCATGCCCGCTCCATCGAGATCACCCTGTACAAGGATGGCAGCGTGGAAGTCAGCGATGACGGCCGCGGCATGCCGGTGGACATCCACCCGGAAGAAAAGATTCCCGGCGTGGAGCTGATCCTGACCCGCCTGCATGCGGGCGGCAAGTTCAGCAACAACAACTACACCTTCTCCGGCGGCCTGCACGGCGTGGGCGTGAGCGTGGTCAACGCGCTGTCCACCCTGGTGGAAGTGCACATCAAGCGCGAAGGCGCCGAGCACCGCATCACCTTCCGCAACGGCGACCGCGCCACCCCGCTGGAAGTGGTCGGCACGGTGGGCAAGAAGAACACCGGTACCCGCGTGCGCTTCTGGCCCGACCCGAAGTACTTCGATACGCCCAAGTTCGCCGTGCGCGCGCTCAAGCACCTGCTGCGCGCCAAGGCCGTGCTGTGCCCGGGCCTGACCGTGAAGCTGACCGACGAGGCCACCGGCGACGTCGACACCTGGTACTACGAAGACGGCCTGCGCGATTACCTGAAGCTGGAACTGGGCGAGCGCGAATCGCTGCCGGCCGACCTGTTCGTGGGCAACCTGAAGAAGGACACCGAAGTGGTGGACTGGGCCGTGGCCTGGCTGCCGGAAGGTGAGCTGGTGCAGGAAAGCTACGTCAACCTGATTCCCACCGCCCAGCACGGCACCCACGTCAACGGCCTGCGCACCGGCCTGACCGAGGCGCTGCGCGAGTTCTGCGATTTCCGCAACCTGCTGCCGCGTGGCGTCAAGCTGGCCCCGGAAGACGTGTGGGACCGCGTGTCCTTCGTGCTGTCGCTGAAGATGACCGACCCGCAGTTCAGCGGCCAGACCAAGGAACGCCTGTCCTCGCGCCAGGCCGCCGGCTTCGTCGAAGGCGCCGCCCACGATGCCTTCAGCCTGCTGCTGAACCAGAACGTGGAACTGGGCGAGAAGATCGCGCAGATCGCCATCGAACGCGCCAGTGCCCGCCTGAAGACCGAAAAGCTGGTGGTGCGCAAGAAGGTCACCCAGGGCCCGGCCCTGCCCGGCAAGCTGGCCGACTGCATCAGCCAGGACCTGTCGCGCACCGAACTGTTCCTGGTGGAAGGTGATTCGGCAGGCGGCAGTGCCAAGCAGGCACGCGACAAGGATTTCCAGGCGATCATGCCGCTGCGCGGCAAGATCCTGAACACCTGGGAAGTGTCCTCCAACAGCGTGCTGGCTTCGGAAGAAGTGCACAACCTGGCCATCGCCATCGGCTGTGACCCGGGCAAGGATGACATCAGCGGCCTGCGCTACGGCAAGGTGGTGATCCTGGCCGACGCCGACTCCGACGGCCTGCACATCGCCACCCTGCTGACCGCACTGTTCCTGAAGCACTTCCCGGCACTGGTCGATGCCGGCCACGTGTTCGTGGCGATGCCGCCGCTGTTCCGCATCGACGTGGGCAAGCAGGTGTTCTACGCGCTGGACGAGGAAGAGAAGCGTTCCATGCTGGACAAGATCGAGCGCGAGAAGATCAAGGGCGCGGTGAACGTGACCCGCTTCAAGGGCCTGGGTGAAATGAATCCGCCGCAGCTGCGCGAATCCACCATCCATCCCGATACGCGCCGGTTGGTGCAGTTGACCGTGGACGATGGCGAGCAGACCCGCTCGCTGATGGACATGCTGCTGGCCAAGAAGCGCGCGAGCGATCGCAAGGGCTGGCTGGAAAGCAAGGGCGACCTGGCTTCGCTGGAAGCCTGATTCCGGCGCGGGGTCGGATCCAGTTGCCCAGCAACGGGCTCTGCCCCCAGCTTCCCGGCGATGGGGTCAGAGCCCTTTCCTGCGGAAAGGGATCCGACCCCACCCTTCCGCCGCCATCGGCAAAGCCTGCAGCGCGATAATGCGCGTTCACCCGCGCGGACCACTGTATTGCCCAGCCACTCGCTGCTGTTCCCGGGCCTGCCGCTGCACAGCGCACGCCTGGTCCTGAGCCCGATCCGCCGCGACGACGCCGCCGCGCTCTACGCCCTGCAGTCCGATGCCGAGGTGATGCGCTGGTGGAACCACCCGGCCTGGACCCGCCCGGCCGAAGCGCGTGCGCAGATAGACGATGACCTGGCCGCACAGGCCACCGGCACCCAGCTGAAGCTGGCCGTGCGCGAATCGATCGATGGCCCGCTGCTGGGCATCTGCGTGGTGTTCGCGCTGGACCGTGATGCACGGCGGGCCGAGATTGGTTACCTGCTGGCACCGGCGCAGCAGGGCCAGGGCTACATGCACGAAGCGCTGCAGCGGCTGCTGGACTACCTGTTCCAGACACTGCGGCTGCATCGCGTGGAAGCCGAGCTCGATCCGCGCAATGCGCCGTCGGCACACGTGCTGGAACGACTGGGCTTTGCCCGCGAGGGTCTGCTGCGGCAGCGCTGGCGCATCCAGGGCGAACTGGCCGATTCGGTGGTGTACGGCCTGCTGGCCGACGACGACCGCGCCCCGCGACCGGCTTGACCGAATCTGGCTGCAACGCTGGCCGCAACGGCGTGCGCGGCCGGGCCATGCCTTTGGACACATACCGCGCGCGGCCTGGCGACCTAGCATCGCAGTCCCCTTCCGCTACCGCTCTGGTGCCATGAAGTTCCTGCTGCACACTGCCGCGCTCTGCGTCGGCCTGCTTGTTGCCCCTGCCAGCGCCCTGGCGGCGCCTGCTGCCGACGCCGCCGAAACCAAGGCCCCTGCCACCGAAGCGGCGGCCCTGCCCGCCGATGCATCGGTGCGGCAGAGCATGCGCCTGGGTGGTCGCACGCTGGATTACACCGCCAGCGTCGGCACCCTGCCGGTACGCGACGACAAGGGCAAGGTGATTGCCGATGTGGTCTTCACCGCCTACACGATGCTCGGCAAGGACCGCCCGGTCACCTTCGCCCTCAACGGCGGCCCCGGTGCCTCCTCGGTCTACCTCAACCTGGGGGCGATCGGCCCGAAGGTGGTCACCTTCGGTTCGGAGGGCGACAGTGCGTCGGCACCGGCCACCCTGCATGACAACCCCGGCACCTGGCTGGACTTCACCGACCTGGTGTTCATCGACCCGGTGGGCACCGGCTTCAGCCGCGCGCGCATCGGCGATGACGAGGCGAAGAAGCAGCTGTACACCCCCAGCGCCGACGTCGAGTACCTGTCACGCACCATCTACGACTGGCTGCTGCGCAACCAGCGCATGGCCTCGCGCAAGTACCTGACCGGTGAGAGCTACGGTGGCTACCGCGGCCCGCGCATCACCCACTATCTGCAGACCCGACTGGGCGTGGCGATGAACGGCCTGGTGCTGGTGTCGCCCTACCTGAGCCCGACCCTGGAAGACAACGCCGATGTCTCGCCGATGGCGTGGATGCAGACCCTGCCGTCCATCGCCGCCGCGCACCTGGAGCGGCAGGGCAAGCTGACCGATGCGGCCATGCGCGAGGTGGTCGAATACACCCGTGGCGACTATGCCAGCGCGCTGATGAAGGGCCGCAGCGATCCGCAGGCCACCGAAGCGATGCTGCGCCGGGTAAGTGAGCTGACCGGGCTGGACCCACAGTTCGTGCGCCGCGCCGGTGGGCGACTGGAAACACAGGCGTACCTGCGCGAAGTGTTCCGTGACAAGGGCACGCTGGGCAGCCGCTACGATTCCAACGTGACCGCGTTCGATCCGTTCCCGAATGATCCTGAGCAGCGCGCCAACGACCCGCTGCTGGACAGCATCATCGCGCCGACCACCACGGCCATGGTCGACTTCGTGACCCGCGTGGTGGGCTGGAAGGTGGATGCGCGCTACCAGGCACTGAACTACGAGGTGAACCGGCTGTGGGACCGCAATGGCGACCTGCGCCAGGGGGCGGTGACCCAGCTGCGCCAGGCGGTGGCGATCGACCCGCACCTGCAGGTGCTGATCGTGCATGGCTGGAACGACTTGTCGTGCCCGTTCATGGGTTCGATCCTGACGGTGGACCAGATGCCGGCGATGGGCAGCAACCCGGACCGGGTGCAGGTGCGCAGCTACCCGGGCGGGCATATGTTCTACAGCCGGGCGGACAGCCAGGCCGCGTTCCGTCGCGATGTGCAGGCCCTGTTCCAGCGCAACTGAGGTGGTTTGCAGGCCGGGCCTGCAGCCCGGCACCCGCTGACGGCAGCGGCAGCGGCAAAAGCCTGCATTTCGGGGGGCGGCGGGATGGGGTGGGTGCGCAGGACACGCCGTAAACCCGTCCATGAAGTGACCCCCTGAAGTTGGACAGGTGGGGGATCAGGCGGCTAGGGCAG
>NZ_JACVUD010000029.1:0-47584 GCF_016624905.1 Stenotrophomonas sp. S49
CGCCCCCCCCCCCCCCCCCCCCCCCCCCCCCCCCCCCCCCCCCCCCCCCCGACTCTACGAAGATCCAAAGCAGTCGAGCAAGCTCGACGCTACTCTTTGTCCGGGGAGATGAGTGATGTCCAGAGCGTCGACGATCACGCTGTGCTTTGTTCTGACATGCGCACCCACTGCGTGTGGAGCCTCCGGGAAGGTTTCGCTGCAGACACTGCCTGAAAAGACACGCGCCAATATTCTGGCCGCCAGGGAGCAACCCGACTGCGTGCGTGTTGTGGACGCCTACGTCTCGCGCACCCGGGCTTGGAAAGCCACGACCTACTTTGTAGCCCTGTCGTCCTCCGTGGCAGATGGTCGTGCCTTTGACGTATTGCATGAGGAGGACCTTGCCGATCCACTGTCCATGGCCGAACGCAGATCGTTCCATGTGGAGCTGGATCAATCCTGCAGCAAGGTGACTGAAGAGTTGCGCTTCCAGTAAGGAGCGCGGGATTGCGCTATCAAGGCGCCGGTCATGCCGGCGCCGCGGGCACCTCAACCTGCTGCACCGGCAGGGTCACCACCATCACAGTGGGGTCGTCGGGGTCCAGCTTCGCCTTGAAGCCCAGGCTCTGGCACATTGCCAGCATGGTGCTGTTTTCGCGCAGCACCTGCCCTTCCACCACGTCCAGGCCCAGCCATTTGGCGTACTCGATCATGATCGCCATCAGGCGCCAGCCAATGCCGTGGCCCTTCAGGTCCGAGCGGATCAGGATGCCGTACTCGCCGCGATGGTAATCGGCATCGGCATGCAGGCGCACCGCGCCCAGCATGTCGCCACTGCGCGGATCGATGGCCACCAGCGCGATCGAGCGCGCGTAGTCGAGCTGGGTCAGGCGCGCGATGAACTCGTGGCTGAAATGCTTCACCGACTGGAAGAAACGCAGGCGCAGGTCTTCGTCGCTGACCCGGGCGAAGAACGCGCGGAACAGTGCATCGTCTTCCGGCCGTACCGGGCGCACGAAGGCACGTCCACCATCAGACAGCTCGATGGTGCGCTCCCACTCCTTCGGGTACGGGAACACCGAGAAGCGCGGATGGCCACGGCCCTTGTGCAGGATGCGCGAGGGTGCGATGGCCACGCGTGCATCAAGGGCGAGGATGCCCTTGCTGTCCACCAGCAAAGGGTTGATGTCCAGCGTGCGCACTTCGGGAATGTCGGCGGCCAGTTGTGCCAGCTTCACCAGGGCCAGCGCCAGCGCGCGTTCGTCGGCAGCAGGCACATCGCCATAGGCCTTCAGGATGCGCGAGGCGCGGGTCTGCCCGATCAGTTCGTGCGCCAGGCGCAGGTCCAGTGGTGGCAGCGCCAGCGCCTTGTCGTTGATCACTTCCACCGCCGTGCCACCGCGACCGACCACGATCACCGGCCCGAAGGTTGCATCATCGGCGATGCCGACGATGATCTCGCGCGCCTTGGGCCGCACGATGGTGGGCTGCACCAGTAGACCGTCGATGCGCGCATCGGGGCGCAGCTGGCGCGCGCGGGCAAGGATCGCGTTGGCCGCGCTCTGCACCGCCGGCAGCGTAGCCAGGTTCAGGCGCACGCCGTCCACTTCCGATTTGTGCGGAATGTCCGGCGACAGAATCTTCAGCGCGACGGTGGCACCGCGTTCCAGCAGCGGCTGGGCCAGGTCCATCGCTTCGTGCGCATCGCGTGCGTGCAGCACTGGCGCGGAAGGAATGCCGTAGGCCTTCAGCAGTTCATGGGTGGCCAGCGGATCGAGCCACTGCTGGCCATTGGCCAGCGCGGCATCGACCAGCGTGCGCGCCCGCGCCGTGTCCACGCTGAAATCCTGCGGCAGGCTGGGTGGGGTTTCCATCAGCGCGTTCTGCGCCTCGCGGTAGCGCACCAGGTGCTGGAAGCCGCGCACGGCTTCGGCTTCGGTCGGGTAGGTCGGCACGCGCGCCGCATTGAGCGTGGCGGTGGCCTGGTCATCGTTGCCCAGCCAGACCGCGAACACGGGCTTGTCGCGGTGGTGGCGCGGGCGCAGGCCCAGGGTGCGGGTCAGCGCCTGCGCCGCATCGGCCGAGGAGGTGAACGCGGTCGGCACGTTGACCACCATCACCGCATCGTTCTCGCCGTCGGCCAGCAGCGCTTCGATGGCGGCGGCGTAGCGGTCACCATCGGCGTCGACCACGATGTCGACCGGGTTGCTGCGCGACCAGCCCTGCGGCAGCACCTTATCCAGCGTTTCGACCGTGCTGTCGGACAGCTGCGCGAGGGTGCCACGCAGCGCTACCAGCTGGTCCACGGCCAGGCGGCCGACGCCGCCACCGTTGCTGAGCACGGCCAGTCGTCGGCCCGGGAACGTGCCGAGGCGGCCCAGGGTTTCGGCGGCGGTGAACAGCTCGTCCAGCGCACTGACGCGCAGCAGCCCGGCCCGATTGAAGGCGGCGCCGTAGACATCATCGGCGCGGGCAAGGGCCTGCACGTGGGTGTCGGCACTGCCGGGCTGCACGCGCTCGGCGCGGCCGGACTTCACCACCACCACCGGCTTGGCACGCGCCGCCGCGCGCGCGGCCGACATGAACTTGCGCGCGTCCTTGATGTGTTCGACGTACAGCAGGATGGCGCGGGTGCGGTAGTCGGTGGCGAAATAATCGAGCAGATCACCGAAGTCGACATCCATCGTATCGCCCAGCGACACCACGGCAGAGAAGCCGACCGAGCGCGCCACGCCCCACTCCACCAGCGCCGCCGCAATGGCCGAGGATTCGGAGATCAGGGCAAGGTCGCCGGCCTGCGGGAAGTGCGCGGCGATGCTGGCATTGAGCCGTGCGTGCGGCGCGATCACGCCCAGGCAGTGCGGGCCGAGGATGCGCAGGCCGTGCTTGCGCGCCACCGTTTCCACCTGTTCGGACAGCGAGCCCGGGCCTTCGCCCAGGTGCGCGGTGAGGATGATGGCCGCCTGTACGCCGCGCTCGGCGGCGGTACGCACCACCTGCGGCACGATGGCCGCCGGCGCGGTGATCACCACCAGGTCCGGCACCCAGTCCAGGTCCTTCAGCCGCTTCACCGTGCGGATGCCATCGATCTCGGCATGGCGCGGGTTGATCCACGCCACCTTGCCGGGGAAACCGGTGCCACGCAGGTTGCGCATCACCGCGCGGCCGGCCGAGCGATCGCGCGGGCTGCCGCCGATCACCGCAACCGACTGCGGGCGGAACACGGACTGCAGATGGTAGGTACTCATGCGCCTACGGTACCGAAATTCCGTGGCGAAGGGGTCAGAGCCCAGCGCTGCGCGCAGGGATCCGACCCCGCGTTGGTGTAGGGGTCGGATCCCTTTCCGCAGGAAAGGGCTCTGACCCCGGCGTGGCCGTTGCGCGTGCCCACCAAGGTGGGCACCTACCAGAGCAGTTACAGCAGGGTGCCGTGCAGGATCATCGCGGCGATGCTGAAGTAGATGACCAGGCCGGTCACATCCACCAGGGTGGCCACGAACGGAGCCGAGGCGCTGGCCGGGTCGAAGCCCAGGCGCTTGAGGATGAAGGGCAGCATGGAACCGGACAGCGAACCGAAGGTGACGATGCCGACCAGCGCCGCACCAATGGTGATGGCCAGCAGCACCCAGTGCTCGCCGTAGTCGTGCAGGCCACCCAGCTGCCAGATGACGATGCGCACGATAGCCAGGCAGCCCAGGATCGCGCCCAGCACCATGCCGGTGGGCACTTCGCGCAGGGCCACCTTCCACCAGTCGCGCAGGCGCAGTTCGCGCAGGGCCAGGCTGCGGATCAGCAGCGAGGTGGCCTGGGAACCGGAATTGCCACCGGAACTCATGATGAGCGGTATGAACAGGGTCAGCACCACGGCACGCGCCAGTTCATCCTCGTAATGCTGCATGGCGCTGGCGGTCAGCATTTCGCCCAGGAACAACACGCTGAGCCAGCCGGCGCGCTTGCGCAGCATCTCGAAGAAGCCGATCTGCATGTACGGCTTGTCCAGCGCTTCCATGCCGCCGAACTTGTGCGCGTCCTCGGTCGACTCTTCAATCAGGGCGTCCAGCACGTCATCGACGGTGACGATGCCCAGCAGATGCTGCTGCGCATCGACCACCGGAATGGCCAGCAGGTCGTGGCGGCGGATCAGCCGCGCCACTTCTTCCTGGTCCAGCAGGGCATCGACGGTGACCGGCGGGTTGACCTGGGCCACGTCCAGGATCGATTCCTCCGGCAGGCCGGTGATCAGCCGGCGCATGGTCACCACCTGCTGCAGCTGCTGGCTGGCCGGGTCCAGCACGTAGATGGCGTACACGGTTTCGCGGGTGCGCTCGACTTGGCGGATGTGCTGCAGGGTCTGGGCCACGGTCCAGCTGGCGGGCACCGCCACGAATTCGGTGGTCATCAGCGCACCGGCCGTGTTCGGCGGGTAGCTGAGCAGGGTCTGGATGGCCTGGCGGGCTTCACTGCCCAGCAGCGGAATCAGCCGGGCGCGCTCGTCTTCGTCCAGCTCGTGCACGATGTCGGTGGCACGGTCGTCGGCCATCAGGCCCAGCAGCGCGGCCGCACGCGCCGGCGGCAGTGCGGCCACCAGTTCACCGCTGCGGTGCAGTTCCGGTGCTTCCAGCATCTTCACCGCGCGCGGCAGCGGCAGTGCCGCCAGCGTGTCAGCGGCGCGCTCGAGTTCCAGGGTGTTGAGGAATTCCACCGCGTCGGCGGTGTTGTAGTCGGCCAGGGGGGCGGCCAGTGCGGCGGCATCGGCCACCGGACGCAGCAATTGCTTCTGGTTCATGGATCTGCCTTTCGTGGGTGCGACCTCGCGCAACGCCAACGCAGGCAGACCGTCCCGATGTCAGGCGGTTGCCATTGCTGGCGTCGAACGAGGTCGACTTCTACTGTCGCTGGACATGGGTTGGGGACTCCGGATGGGTGTACTGCCGCAAGACACCGGCAGCGGCGGGCAGTCTGGACCTGCCCACTGCCGCGGTCAACCCCGGTTCCGGCGCTGGCCGGTTGCCGGTTGCGGTGCCGTTGTCGTTCGTGCACGGGCAGGCGCGCATAATGTGCGCAGGGCACTCCACCGCCCTTCCCCCAACCGAACGGACGCGCCCCGGCCACTGCGATGACCAGGTATTCCCATGCATAGCGGTGGTCTGGAACTGGCACTGGTGCTGCTGCTGGCCGCGGTGATCGCCGTGCCGGTATTCAAGAAGTTCGGCTTCGGCGCGGTGCTGGGCTACCTGGCCGCCGGCGTGGTGCTGGGCCCGGACGGGCTGGGCTTCGTGCAGGATGCCGACCGGATCCTGGGCGCGGCCGAGATCGGCGTGGTGATGCTGCTGTTCGTGATCGGGCTGGAATTGTCACCCTCACGCCTGAAGGTGATGCGGCGTTCGGTGTTCGGTGCCGGTGCGGCACAGGTGGCGGTGTCCGGCCTGCTGCTGGGCGGGCTGTTGCTGCTGGACCATTTCCAGTGGAAGAGCGCGCTGGTGGTGGGCATCGCGCTGGCCCTGTCGTCCACGGCGGTGGGCCTGCAGCTGCTGTCGGAACATAAGGCGCTGAACAGCGACCATGGGCGGCTGGGATTTGCCATCCTGCTGTTCCAGGACCTGATCGCCATTCCGTTGCTGGCTGCCATTCCGCTGCTGGGCGGGGCGCGCAACCAGACCCTGCGCTGGGAAGATGTGGCAGTGGCGCTGGGTGCGCTGGCGGTGGTGATCCTGTGCGGGCGCCCGGTGCTGCGGCGGGTGTTTGGCGTCATCGCGCGCACGCGCAGCCCCGAAGTGTTCACCGCCACCGCCCTGCTGGTGGTGCTGGGCACCGCCTGGTTCATGCAGGAAGCTGGGCTGAGCCCCAGCCTGGGCGCGTTCCTGGCCGGTGTGCTGCTGTCCGATTCGGAATTCCGCCATGAACTGGAAGCGCAGATCGAGCCGTTCAAGGGCCTGCTGCTGGGGTTGTTCTTCATTGCCGTGGGTATGGGCATCGACCTGGACCGCATTGCCGCCGAGCCCTGGCTGATCGCCACCGGCGTGGGCGTGCTGCTGCTGGTGAAGTTCAGCGTGCTGTACGCGATCGGCCGGGTCGCGCGGCTGACGTCGCGGCAGTCGCTGCTGCTGGGCAGTGTGCTGTGGCTGGGCGGCGAGTTCGCCTTCGTGGTGTTCAACGAGGCGCAGCGCGCGCACCTGCTGGGCAATGCCAACCACGACCGGCTGGTGGCGGTGGTCGGCCTGTCGATGGCCATCACCCCGCTGTTGATGATCGCGCTGTTGAAGCTGCTGGGACGCGAGCGCGTGGCGCCGCGTGATGCCGCGCCGGCCGACAAGGTGGCGCCGGACAACCAGCCCAAGGTGCTGATTGCCGGCATGGGCCGCTTCGGCCAGGTGATCGCGCGCCTGCTGACCGCGCAGAAGGTGCCGTTCGTGGCGCTGGAGGCGAACCCGGACACCGTGGCCGACCTGCGCCGCTTCGGCAACCAGCTGTACTACGGCGACCCGACCCGGCCGGAAATGCTGCGCGCGGCCGGCGGCGAGCGCATTGATGTGTTCGTGATCACAGTGGACGACCCGGAAACCAACCTGCGCGCGGTGCGCATGGTGCGCCGCCTGTATCCGGAAGCGAAGGTGCTGGCGCGTGCGCGCAACCGACAGCATGCGTGGCGCTTGATGGACATGTCGGCCGAGCCGTTCCGCGAAGTGTTCGGCACCAGCCTGGAGATGAGCGGCCGCGTGCTGACCGCGCTGGGTGTGGCGCCCGATGTGGCCGAGCGCCATGTGCAGCGCTTCCGCGAGCACGACGAACAGCTGCTGCGTGACCAGTACCTGGTGTACGACGACGAAGCTGCGGTGATCCAGACCTCGCGCGATGCCCGCAACGACCTGATGCACCTGTTCGAAGCCGACGCCGAGCGCGACAAGTAGATCCACGCCGTGCGTGGATGAGCGTGCATGACACCATGCAGGGGTCAGAGCCCTTTCCTGCGGAAAGGGATCCGACCCCGCGCCTCAGCCGTTGTCGCGCAGGAAGCGGGCCATGGAGGACACGCCGGGGACGCGCGGTTCGAATTCGCCGGCCACGTCGATGAAGCCGCGCATGACCGCGATCTCGCGCGGGCTGCGGTTCAAGCTGTCGCGTGCTTCCGGGTCGGCGCCGGCGCGCAGCAGGCGCTGCACCAGCAGCGGCAGGCCGTGCAGGGCGGCCAGATGCAGCGGGCCGAAGCCACGCGGATCGCGCACGTCCAGGCTCACCTCTTCATCCAGCAGGCGCTCCACCGCGGCCATCACCACCTGTTCGTCGCAGGCCGTGCCCGGCTCGGCGCGCGCACCCAGCAGCAACAGCAACGGCGTGACCGAACCGGCAGCGGCCTGGTCCGGCTCGGCACCGGCCAGCAGCAGCGTATCCAGCAGGGCCAGCAGGCGCGAACGGTCGCGCGCACTGAAACCGTACAGCGCCGCGCAGTGCAGCGGCCCCAACTGCTGGGCATCGCCGGCATGTACGTCGGCGCCGGCGGTCAGCAGGCGCGCCACGATGTCCGGCAGACCCAGCGCCGAGGCCAGCATCAGCACGGTCACGCCGCCGGGCAGGCGGTGTTCCAGCTGCGCACCGGCATCAAGCAGGGCCGACACGATATCGACCTGGCGCATGCTGACGGCCGCCGACAACGGCGTGGCACCACTGGCCGCGCCATGCTGCGGATCGGCGCCACGGGCCAGCAGCAGATCGACCACCGCCAGGTGGCCGCCACCGGCCGCGCGCAGCAGGGCCGTGCAGCCCTGCGCATCCACCGCATCGACGGCAAAACCGAGATCGTTCAGGCGACGCACGGCATCGACGTCGCCGGCCATGGCGGCAGCCGGCAGATCGCTCTCGCGCAGCGTGCGGCGCGGCAGTGGCCACACGCGCCAGTCCAGCCAATCGGCCAGGTCGCGACGGCCGATCGACAGCGCCACGCCCAAGGGGGTCTGGCCGTCGGCGGCGCGCGCTTCGGGCGATGCACCGTGCTGCACCAGCAGCTTCAATGCGCCTTCCCGGGCCAGGGCGGTGGCCAGGTGCAGGGCGGTCATGCCGTGGCTGTCGCGCGCTTCGCGGTCCACGCCGGTGTTCAGCAGGGCCTGCTGCAGGCGCAGCCAGCCCAGGCGCACGGCCAACGACAACGGCGGATCACCTGCCGGCGAAGGCGCGAACGGATCGGCGCCGCGTTCCAGCAGTTCCAGCGACAGCTGTTCCAGGCCACGGGCGGCCTGGTCGTGCTGTGCGCAGGCGGCCAGGAAGCGCGCCAAGCCACCCCGGCCGGCCGGGGACAGGCCACGCTGCAGCATCACCTGCAGCGCCGGCACGGCATCGATGCCACGCGCCAGCAGGGCGAACATCGGGGTGTCGGCGCAGGCATCGCGCACGTACGGGTCGGCGCCATGGCCCAGCAGCCAATCCACCGCACGCGGTTCCAGGGCCAGTTCCGGGTCCAGCAGCAGGCTGCCCAGTTCTTCAGGCTGGCACAGCCTGGCCAGGGCGGCCATGCCGTCGGTATTGCCGAAGCCCAGCGCTTCGCGCAGCAGGGTCAGCGGCGGGCGGTCCGGCAGCAGGCCGCTGGCGGTGGCGGCATCGCCACGTTCGGCCAGGCCATCGCTGACGGCAGCCGGCAGCGGATAGCTGGGATCGAGCAGGGCCACGATCGCCCAGCGCCCGGCTTCGGCGGCGTAATCGACGGCGCGCCGGCCCAAGGGATCGCTGGCATCGGCGGCGATGCCCAGGTCCACCAGGCGCTTGACCAGCAGCGGCGACACATCGTCGGCCATGGCGGCCAGCAGCACCGCGTTGCGGCCTTCGCCATCGACGGCGGTCAGGTCGGGCTTGTGCGGCAGCAGGTGTTCGATCACCGCTGCGCGGCCGGCACGGGCTGCTTCCAGCCACGGGGTGCGGCCCAGCGCGTCGCGGGCTTCCAGGTTGGCACCGGCGCCCAGCAGCACGCCGATGATGTCCACGTGGCCGGCCAGCGCGGCGTCGTGCAGCGCACTGCGGCGCTGGCGATCACGCGCATCGGCGCGGGCCTTGTGCTTCAGCAGCAGCTGCACACCGGCCGGGTCATCATCTTCGGTGGCCGCTGCGGCCAGCAGGACCGGGGTACCCTCGGCCGGTTCGGTACGCGCGCCGCGCTCCAGCAGGAAGCGTGCAAGGCGCCAATTGCCGACCTGGCAGGCCACCGCCAGCGGCGACCAGCCTTCATGGTTCAGCGCGTCCACTTCGGCAGCGGCATCGCGCAGCAGCGCGGCCACGCCGGGGTCGGAACTGCGTGCGGCATGGTGCAGTGGGGTGTTGCCGTCGCTGTCGGTGGCGCGCGAATCGGCACCGTTGGCCAGCAGGGTCATCACCGCTTCGGGGCGGCCATGCCAACTGTCACGGGTGGCGGCCAGCAACGGGGTCATGCCGCGGTGCGGAGCGTTCACGTCGACGCCGCGGCCGATCAGTTCACGCAGCAGGCGCAGGTCCGGCAGCACCGCCGCCAGCACGGCCAGGCTGCGCTGGTCGCGCCAGCTCGAATCGGGCAGCGCGTGCGCGTCGGCACCGGCCTGCAGCAACTGCAGCGCGCGGTCGACTCGGCCGTGGCGGGCCGCTTCGAACAGCGACGGGGTGAGTTCCTGCGGCGCCATGGCTTCCAGCGGGGTGCTGTCGGCCACGGCAGTCAACAGGGGGGCCGCGTCGTCGCTGGCGGTGTCCAGCACACGGCTGCGCAGTGCCACCAGCGGTGCCGGCTGCACCTTCTGCAGCAGCAGGTGCAGCGGCGGCGACAGCAGCAGCACGGCCAGCGCGGCCGGCCAGCGTGCGCCTTCGGGCAACAACTCCGGCCAGGCCGGCAACACCACCAGCGCGGCCAGCGCCACCACGATCGCGGCCACGCCCAGGCCACGCCAGGCGCTCAGATCGCGCCCGGCCAGTGCCTGCCAGTGCGGGCCCAGGCCACCATCCAGACGTTCGACATCGTTCCACAGCGGCCAGGTACGCCAGGCCGCCAGCAACGCGGCGCTGACCAGCACGCTCAGGCCGAGCACGGCGGCCAGGCTGCCGCTGTCGCGCAGCGCCGCCAGCGGCCAGGCCAACAGCAGGGCCAGCAGCAGCGGCGCGGCGAACCACAGCGCCAGCAGCGCCGGCACGTCCTGGCGCAGGGTCTGCTGCAGCGGCAGCAGCGCACGGCTGCGCCGCCACCACGACACACCCAGCGCGAACGCCGGCTGCGCCAAGGCGGCGAGCAGCGCGCCCGGCAGGCCACCCAGGGCCGAACCCAGCGCCAGCACGGCGCCCAGCCCGAAGGCTGCAGTCAGGGCGCGCGAACGGGACAGCTCAGTCATAGTGGCGCGGCATCAGGCTGGCCACCGACGGCGGCACCTGCAGGTAGAAACCACGTTCGGTCAGTTCGCTGCGGACCTTGGCCGGATCGGCCTGGGCCAGGCGACGCGAGGCATCCAGCGCGATATCCAGCACGAAGGTGAGCGCGCCCAGCGACGCTGCCAGCGGCGCAGGCAGCGCACTGAAGTCATCACGACGGGCGAGATAGACGTAGGTGTCCGGCTTTTTTTGGCTTTTATAGACGTAGGCGTGCATGTCCGCGGGACGATAACCCGGGAAGAGCCATGATTGTGTCGGAAAGCCGGGGGCGGGGAAAGCCGTCACGCGACGATGGCGGCGCGATCGACGGCGTTTCCCCACCGGGGTTCAGCAATGTGGCGGCGGCGTTCAGCCAGCACCGGGCGCTGCGCGGGCCTTACTTGACCTTCGCGTAGGTGCCCTTCAGCGCCACGCCTGCCAGGATCGTGCCGGCATAGCATTCGTAGTTGGTGGCGCTCTTGAACTCGTTCTTCTTGTAGTAGCTGACGATGTCGACCACGGCGTTGGCGCCGCGCGACTTGGCGCCATCCTGCAGCGCGCGCAGCGCCGACAGGGCCACCCAGCGGCAGGCTTCTTCGTCGCTCTTGTTGGCGGCGTTGGTCTTCTTGTTGGTCACGTCCTCGCCCAGGCGCTGCTGCACGCTGACCGGCTGGCCGGCCAGGTAGAAGCGGACGCTGCCATCGATGCCGGCATCTTTGGCGGCCTGCGAATTGACCAGGTCACGCAGGGACTGCTCGACGCGGGTGTCGCGGGCCGAGGCGGTGGAGGACAGGGCCAGCAGCGCGGTGGCGGCGGCGATCAGCAGGGTGCGGCGCATCGGAACATCTCCTTGTTGGGGTGCGGGTACAGCGGGTCACTCGCTCCAGCGGCGGAACACCAGCGAGGTGTTGATGCCGCCGAAGGCGAAATTGTTGCTCATTACGTACTCGGCCTGCAGTTCACGGCCCTGGCCGGTGATGAAATCGAGCTGGCCGCAGCGCGGATCGACCTCACCCAGGTTCAGGGTGGGCGCGAACCAGCCAGCGCGCATCATCTCGATGCTCATCCAGGCCTCGAACGCACCGCAGGCGCCCAGCATGTGGCCGACGTAGCTCTTCAACGAACTGATCGGCACGGCGTTGCCGAATACCTGGGCGGTGGCCTGGGTTTCGGCGATGTCACCGTGGTCGGTGGCGGTGCCATGGGCATTCACGTAGTCGATCTGCGACGGCTCCAGGCCGGCGTCTTCCAGGGCCAGGCGCATGGCCTGGGCCATCGTGTCGGCGCTGGGCTGGGTGACGTGCTGGCCATCGCTGTTGGTGCCGTAACCTACGATCTCGGCCAGGATGGTGGCGCCGCGCGCCTGCGCGTGTTCCAGGTCTTCCAGGATGAGCGTGCAGGCGCCCTCGCCCAGCACCAGGCCATCGCGGCCGGCATCGAACGGGCGCGGGGTGGTCTGCGGGGCGTCGTTGCGGGTGCTGGTGGCGAACAAGGTGTCGAACACCGCCGCGGCGGTGGCATCCAGCTGTTCGGCACCGCCGGCCACCATCACCGTCTGCTTGCCGCTGCGGATCGCCTCGTAACCGGCGCCCACGCCCTGGCTGCCCGACGTGCAGGCACTGGAGGTGGTGTAGACGCGGCCGGACAGGCCGAAGAACACGCCGATGTTCACCGGCGCGGTGTGGCTCATCATCTTCAGGTAGGTGGTGGCACTGATGCCATCGGTGGTGAATTCATGCAGCATGCGGCCGAATTCACCGGTGGCTTCATGGCTGCCCGACGACGACCCGTAGGCCACGCCGGCACGGCCGCTGCGCAGCACCGGGTGCTCGTACAGACCCGCTTCGCGCAGCGCCACTTCGGTGGCGCGCACCGACATGATGGCGACCTTGCCCATCGAACGGGTGGTCTTGCGGTTGTAGTTCGGCGGCAGGTCGTAATCCTGCGCGGGCGCGGCCAGCTTGGTGTTCAGGCCGGCATAGACATCCCATTCGGGCATGCTGCGCACCGCATTGCGGCAGCTGCGCAGATGCGCCTGGATGGTCGGCCAGTCGTGGCCAAGCGGGCTGATGGCGGCGGCACCGGTCACCACGACGCGACGATCGGCGGCCATCAGATCATGCCCCCGTTCACCGAAATGACCTGGCGGGTGATGTACCCGGCCGGCTCGGACAGCAGGAAGGCCACGGTGGCGGCCACTTCGTCCGGGCGGCCGACGCGGCCGGCGGGAATCAGCTTCAATGCGTGTTCGACCACTTCTTCATTCAGCATGTCGGTCTCGATCAGGCCCGGGGCCACGCAGTTCACGGTGATCTGGCGGCTGGCCAGTTCCAGCGCCAGTGCCTTGGTGGCGCCGATGATGCCGGCCTTGGCCGCGCTGTAGTTGACCTGGCCACGGTTGCCGGCTACGCCTGACACCGACGACAGGGTGACGATGCGGCCCGGCTTGCGACGGCGCACCATCGGCATGATCAGCGGGTGCAGCACGTTGTAGAAGCCGTCCAGGTTGGTGTGGATGACCTGGTCCCAATCGTCTTCGGACAGCGCCGGGAAGGCGCCGTCACGGGCGATGCCGGCATTGCAGACCACCCCGTAGTAGGCGCCGTGCGCTTCCACGTCGGCTTCCAGCGCCGCACGCGCGGCAGCCCGGTCGGCCACATCGAAGGCCAGCACGCGGGCCTGTTGGCCAAGCGCCTGGATTTCCGCAGCCACGGCCTGCGCTTCCTCCACGCGGCTGCGGCAATGCACCACCACGTCGAAGCCATCGCGCGCGATACGCAGCGCGATGGCCCGGCCGATACCCCGGCTGGCGCCGGTCACCAGCACACTCCGATTCCCTGTCATGCCTGTCCACTCTCCAGATAGGCCATCGAGTCGGTCGGTTCGAACACCGACACGTTGGCAACCGCCCATTCTTCGTCGCCTGCCAGGATGCGGCAGGCGAACATTCCCAGCCCATTGTCGCCCAACAGCTCGCAGCGCGCCTGTACGCGCAGGCAGGTGCCGCTGGGGAAGCTGCTGCGTTGGCTGCTGTAGCGGCGGCTGCCGAGCAGGAAGCCCAGCTGCGGCGGGCGCCCGGCGGTGCGTGCGCGGCACCCCGCCCATGCGGCAATGGCCTGGGCCATGTATTCGATGCCCACCCAGGCCGGAATGCCGCCGTCTTCGACGAACAACCCTGCCTCGGGCACGACCAGCTGGGCCTCGATGCCTTCATCGTCCCAGTGCACGATGCGCTCCAGCAGGCACATGTCCTGGCGGTGCGGCACCACCTCTTCAATGGCGTACAGCGGCCGGCTCACAGGCGCTCCAGCGCCAGCACGGCGTTGCTGCCACCGAAGGCGAAAGAATTGCTGAGGGCGCGCCGCGGTGCCTGCGCCGTGCGCGTACCGGGCGCCACCAGCGGCAGCGCCGGCAGCGCCGGGTCGGCCACGCCGTCCCACCAGTGCGGCGGCAGCTGCTGCTGCGGGTTGTCGGCCAGCACGATCCAGCACAGCGCGGCTTCGATCGCGCCGGACGCGCCCAGCGTGTGCCCGGTCAGCGGCTTGGTGGAACTGGCCGGCACGCTGGTACCCAGCACCTGCGCTACCGCCCGGCTTTCCATGGCGTCGTTGTGGCCGGTGGCGGTGCCGTGCAGGTTCACGTAGTCGACCTCCTGCGCGGCCCAGCCGGCACGCTGCAAGGCCTGCTGCAGCGCGTCGATGGCACCCAGGCCCTGCGGATCGGGTGCGGACATGTGGTGCGCATCGGCCGATTCACCCCAGCCGGCCAGCCGCACGCCGCCCGGCTCGCGGGTCAGCAGGAACAGCGCGGCGCCTTCGCCGATGTTGATGCCACTGCGGTGCTGCGAGAACGGATTGCAGCGCTGCGCCGATACCGATTCCAGTGCGCTGAAACCGGCCACGGTGAAACGGCACAGCGAATCGGCGCCACCGGCGATGACGGCGTCGACAACACCGGTGCGCAGCATGCGCGCGGCCGACATCAGTGCCTTGGCGCTGGACGAACAGGCGGTGGACAGCGTCCATGCCGGGCCCTGCGCGCCGCTGCGCTGGCGCACGAACTGGGCGGCGGTGCCCATTTCCTGTTGCGCGTAATCGAAACCTTCGGGCCAGTGGCCCTGCTCGGCGCGGGTGCGCAGCGCCTGTTCGGATTCACCGATGCCCGAGGTGCTGGTGCCCAGCACCACCGCCACGCGCGATGCGCCATAGCGGGCAATGGCCGCGGCAACCGACGGCGCGATCTGTGCCAGCGCCACGTCCAGCAGCGCATTGTTGCGGCCGCGCAGGGCGACCGGCAGATCGTCCAGCGCCGGCAACGGCGTGCGCACTTCACCCAGTGCCAGGGTCTGCCCCGGCAGCAGGGTGTGGTTGTCGCTGAGCCCACCCGGGGCATCGGCGAACAGCGCGGCGGCCACCTCGGCGCGGCCCGCGCCCAGCGCGCAGACCACGCCCAGGTCGTTCAGGAAAATCGGTGCGGTCATTCGTGCTGCCCGGCCATGTCGATCGATTCAATGCGCAGGGCGTAACCCTCGGCGCGGTTGTCCAGTTCCACGCTGCCATCGGCGCGGCGCTGCAGCAGCAGCCACACCGTGCCGTCGCGTGAGAGCGTGCGCTGCTGGCCGTCGTCGGCCACCTGCCAACCCGCCGGCAACGCCGCGGCAATCGCGGCGGTCGGCCACAGCGCGAACTGCAGGTCGTCCAGAACGCGTTCGGCACGCACCTGCGGCGGCAGCCACGGCGCGCGCTGCTGGGTCAGCTGCTGGCCATCCCACTGCAGGCGCACGCCGGTCTGGCCCATGGCCTGCACCGCCAACTGCACCTGCTGGGCATCGGCTTCCAGCAGCGCATCCAGGTCGCGCTCGTGGCTGCCGAAACGGAAATGCAACTGCTGCTGCAGCGCCAGCGGCGCCGGCAGACTGGCCGGCGGCAGGCGCAGCGGCGGCAGTTCGACCAGGGGCCGCGGCATGCGGCTGGCACAGGCGGCCAGCAGCACGCACAGCAGCACGGCCGTGAAACGGACGATCAGGCGCTGCACAATTCCTCCAGCACACGCATGCGGCGGCCGCTGTCATCGGCCACGTACGGGTTCTTGGTATCCCACGCATAGCCGGCCAGGATGGAGCTGATCATGTCGCGCACGGCAGGCTGCTGCTCGGGGTGGTAGATGATTTTCTGGAAACCGCCCTGGTACCAGGCTTCGACGAAGCGGCGGAAGGTCTTCACGCCCGCGCGCAGGGGAATGGAGAACTCCGCTTCCCAATCGACGGTTTCACCGGCGTAGCGGCGCTTCAGGCATTCGCTGGCCAGCTGCGCCGACTTGAAGGCGATGGTGACGCCGGAGGAGAACACCGGATCGAGGAACTCGCCGGCATTGCCCAGCAGCGCGTAACCCGGGCCCCACAGCGAGCTGACATTGGCCGAATAGCCGGTGATGCGGCGCACCGGCAGCACCGCCCATTCGGCGTTGGCCAGCAGGCGGGTCAGGTTCGGGTCTTCGCCCACGATGGCCTGCAGCTTCTGCAGATCGTCGCCCTCGTAGCGTTCGAAGAACGACGGTTCGGCTACCACGCCCAGCGAGCAGCAGCCGTTGGAGAACGGAATGGTCCAGTACCAGACGTCGATGTGCTCGGGGTGGGTGGTGATCAGGATCTTGTTGCGGTCGAAATCGGCCTCGGCCGGAATGTTGTCGCGCACGTGGCAGAAGATCGCCCCGCGCACCGGGAAGTTCGACGGCGATTCCAGGTCCAGCAGGCGCGGCAGCAGGCGTGCGAAGCCGGAGGCATCAAGGATGAAGTCGGCCTGGATGCGGTACTCGCTGCCGTCGGGACGGCGCACGCTCACCACCGGCTGTTCGCCCGGCTCGACCGCCAGCACTTCATCGCCGAAGCGCAGCGTGGTGCCCATGCGCTCGGCGCCACGCGCCAGCACGTTGTCGAAGTCGGCGCGCTGCACCTGGTAGGTGGTGCCCCAGCCCGGCGAGAACTTCTGGCGGAAATCGAAGGCCGTGCGCGCTTCACCGTGCACGAAGGCCGCACCGTTCTTGTACTGGAACCCCGCTTCCACCACGTCCTGCAGCAGGCCGGCCGCTTCAATGTATTCCATGCTCTGCGGCAGCAGGCTTTCGCCGATCGAGAAGCGCGGGAACTGCTGGCGCTCCAGCATCAGCACCTGGCGCCCCTGCTGGCGCAGCATCGCGGCGGCCACCGAACCGGCGGGACCGGCACCGATGATCAGGATTTCAGTACGTTCGACAGCATCCACAGCAGTGTTCATCGGTGCGTCCTTGTTGCTCGATCAGGTGGAAAGAAGGGAATACGGCGGTGCCGGCGTCATGCCGGCGGCAGGTCGTGCGGCGGTGGCCGGAACAGCGGCGAGATCAGCCAGACCAGGCCGATGCCGAACAGCAGGGTGAGCCCGAACGCGCGCAGCGCCGGGGTCTGCGACAGGCCAAGCAGGCCGAACGACAGCCAGGTGCTGGCCGCGCCCACGCACACCGCCAGCCAGGCACTGGCATCGCCGCGGTGCTCGATCAGGAAGATGCCGTAGTCGATGCCCATGCCCAGCAGCAGCATCAGCGCCAGCACGTTGAACAGCTGCAGCGGCTGCCCGAACAGGCCCAGCAGGCCCAGGGTGAGCGCACCGGCAATCAGGGTGGGTGCGAACACCCGCCAAGCCTGGCGGCGATAGCGCAGCCACAGCGCGCCGAACACCAGCGCGATGCCGACCAGCAGCAGGCCGCCCATCAGCTTGCGGTAGTGGCCCAGCAGCTTGGAGAAATCGGCGGTGCGATCGACCCAGCGCACGCCGGGCAGGCCTTCGGCCGCGCCCTGCAGGGTAGCCAGTGCATCGGCACGCGACAGGTCGTCCACCATCACCACGCTGACCTTCTGCCCGCCCACGCTGCCCACCCACAGGTGGCGGAACGGCTTGGATGCCGGCGAGGCCAGGAACGCCTGCGCGGTCAGCGGACCGGCAGCGAAATCCGGGCGCGGCAGCGGTTCGCCCACCGCTTCGCCCACCGCCGACAACACGCCCGGTTCGACCTTCGCGGTCAGTGCGGCATCGGCCTGCTGGCGCGCCGGCGACGGCAGCCAATCGCTGATCGCACGGTAGCCACCGATGCGCTTGTCGTGGGCCAGCACGCGCAGGCGCTCGGTCAGCGCTTCTTCGCGCTGCAGCAGCTGTGCGTCATCTTCGCCCTGCACCAGGTAGAACTGCGCCGGGCTGGGCATGCCCAGCAACTGGCTCAGGCGGATCTGTTCGGCCATCAGGGCCGGCGGCGATGACTGCAGGCTGCGCAGATCGTCGTTGCTCTGCAGACGCGCGATGCCGATGGCCGACAGCGCCAGTGCGGCCACGATCAACAGCGTGACCGGGCGCGTGCCATGCAGGCGCGGGAAGCGCTCCAGGGTGTTGCCCAGCCACTGCGAGAAACGCGTCTGGCGGATGTCACCGCCGTCCAGCCACGGGAACCAGAAGATCACCGTCAGGAACGCGGCGGCCAGGCCCACCACCGAGAACAGCGCCATCTGCCGCAGGCCGGGGAACGGGGCCAGGCCCAGTGCCAGGTAGGCCAGCGCGCTGGTCAGCAGGGCCAGCCACAAGCCGGGCAGCAGGTGCCGCAGCAGCTTCCAGCGGCGGTCCGCCGGTTCGGCCTGGCGCGAGGCGAACCAGTGGATGCCGTAGTCCTCGGCCACGCCCACCAGCGATGCACCGAACACCAGGGTCAGCACGTGTACCTTGCCGAACACCAGCACGGTGACCGCCAGCGCCACGCCACAGCCGATCAGCAGCGAGGCGGCCACCAGCAGGATCGGGCGCAGCGAACGGAACGCCAGCCAGACCAGCAGCAGCACGGCGGCCAGCGAGCCCCAGCCGATGGTGTTGATTTCCTGGTTGGCCTGTACGGCCGCGGCTTCGGCATGCAACGGCACGCCGGCGTGCAGGATCTCCAGATCCGGTGCAGCCGCCTTGGCGGCCTGGCCGGCACGTTCCAGCAGGCCATCGATATGACGTTCGCCATCAAGCTGGAACGCCGAGCCCGGCGTATCGAACTGCAGCGCGGCCCAGTGCTTGCCTTCGGCTTCCAGCAGGCCATCATCGCCCAGGCGCAGGCCCGAGCCCTGTGCCTGCTGCTGCCACCACTGCGGCCACAGCGACAGCGGGTCCTGCCGCCACTCGGTCAGCCGCGGTGCGCCCATCGGCCCGTACAGCGCGCCCAAGGCCTGTTCTGCCAGCGCACCCGGTTCGGCCTGCTGCAACTGTTCGCGCTGGCCTGGGGTCAGCAGGCGGTCGCGGTACGGCGCGTAGAACGCGCGCGCTTCATCGAACCAACCTTCGATCGAGCCACTGGGGACCAGCAGCCCGCTGTCGGCATCGCCGGCCATCGCCTTGGCGAAGGCGGCCTGCGCGCGCTTGGCGGCGGCGCCATCGGTACTGCCCAGCAGCACCACCACCTGGCGCGAGCTGCCATCGGCAATGCGCCGGGTGACATCACTCAACAGGCGATCGTGTGCATCCTGCGGCAACAGCGCCAGGATGTCGGTGTCGATCCGCGACTGTTCGCTCCACAGCCGCCACTGTTGCACGCCCAGCACCAGCAGCACCAGCAGCCAGGCAATGCCGAGCCAGTGCCACCAGCGGCGCAGGCGGTCCGCTCCGTTCGCGCTTCCCAGATCAGTCAAAGCGGCGCGCCTCGTCGGCATTCAGCGTGCCCGGTGCTTCGCTCAACGCGCTGAACTGGATCTGCGTGCGGTCCTTGTTGGCCTCCACGATCTGCACCTGGCGCACGTAGCGGTCGCCCTGCAGGGTCAGCGATTCGAAGGCCTTGGCCAGCATCGCCGACTTCGGGGTCAGCTTCAGTTTCCAGCCCTGCCCTTCGCGGCTGGCCTGCACGTTGAACTGGCTGGACAGCGCCTGCACGTCACCGCTCATCAGCGCGAACATGATCGCGTTCACCGAGCGCATGGCCGGCTGCTGCCGCGCATCCAGTTCGACCCGGGTGCTGCCGTCGCGCTGGCGGCTGAGGATGCGGTCGGCGGTGACCACCACTTCCGAGGGGAAGGGCTTGAGCGTGGTCCAGATGACGCCGTGCTGGCGCGCGACCACGAACTGGCCCTGCGAACGCAGCGGGTTCTTGAAGCCGCTGACCTGCTTTTCCTGGGTGAACTGGCCACGCAGCACGTCTGGCCGCGCCACCGCCTGGGTGATCGCATCCACCGCCGGGTCGGCGGCCTGGGCCAGCGGCGCGGCGGCCAGCAACAGCGCGCACAGCAGCGCGCGCGGAACAGTGAACAGGGTCTTCATGGTGCAGGCACTCCCAGGCGCTGCCACAGCACCGGCGGGCACTGGTACAGCATTTCCTTGCTGGCCGCGTCCACCGCGACCTGGATGGTCATTGCACGGGTCAAGCGCTGGCCGCTGCCCGCATCGAAGATTTCGTACTCGATCTTCAGCCGGTTCTCCCATTCCACGATGCGCGCGACGACGCGCAGCGGCTGGTTGAACAACAGCGGCCGCACGTACTTCACCCGCGCATCGACCACCGGCCACAGGTAGCCCGATTCGAGCATCTGCGGGTAGTCGTAGTCGTAGCGGCCGAGCAGCGCGCAGCGCGCGATCTCGAAATATTTGAAGTAGTTGCCGTGCCAGACCACGTTCATCGGATCGCAGTCATGGAAGGCGGGGGTCAGGGTGATTTCCCCGACCAGTTCCGTGTGTTCATTCACCGGCATACAGTTCCCAGCGTTGCGCGCGGATCTCCACCAGCAGTTCCCGCAGTTCGCGATCCAGCGCGCGGTCTTCTTCGACCAGGGCGATGCGCTGCCCCAGGTCGGCGTACATGTCGGCCAGACTGCCATGCAGCTGCGCGTTCAGACCAACCCGTTCGCGCAGGGCCAGGCCCTGGCGGGCGGCGATCAGCATGGCCGCCACCACCTGCTCGGTCAGTTCGATCACGCGCAGGCAGTCGCGCGCGGCGATGGTGCCCATGCTGACCTTGTCCTGGTTGTGGCATTCGGTGGAACGCGAGAACACGCTGGCCGGCATGGTCTGCTTCAGGGCTTCGGCGGTCCACGCCGACACGCTGATCTGCAGTGCCTTCAGGCCATGGTTGATGGCCGCGCGCGGGCCGGTGGCTGCCGAAAGGTTGGCCGGCAGGCCGTGGTTGTAGCGGGCGTCGACCACCAGCGCCAGCTGCCGGTCCAGCAGGTCGGCCACGTTGGCCACGGTGTTCTTCAGCGTATCCATCGCCAGCGCGATGTGGCCGCCGTAGAAATGACCGCCATGCAGGATGCGCTCGCCGTCGGCATCGATCAGCGGGTTGTCGTTGGCGCTGTTCAGTTCGGTTTCGATCAGCTGGCGCAGGAACGGCAGGCTGTCTTCCAGCACCCCGATCACGTGCGGCGCGCAGCGCAGCGAATAGCGGTCCTGCAGGCGCTGTTCGTTGCGCGGCGGGCGCTCGCTGTGCAGGTCGCTGCGCAGGCGCGCGGCAATGCGGCCCTGGCCGGGGTGCGGCTTGGCGGCGAACAGGGTTTCATCGAAGTGGTGCGCGTTGCCGTCGCTGGACAACACATTGAACGCGGTCAGGCGCGTGGCCATGCGGGCCAGGTAGTCGGCGCGCTGCCAGGCCAGGCAGGCCAGGCCGGTCATCACCGCGGTGCCGTTCATGATCGCCAGGCCTTCCTTCGGGCGCAGCTTCAGCTGGGTCATGCCGATCTTCGCCAGCACCGGACCAGCCGCCTGCACCTGGCCTTCGAACAGCACCTCGCGCTCGCCACACAGCACGGCGGCCACGTAGGACAGCGGGGTCAGGTCACCACTGGCGCCGACCGAGCCTTCGGCCGGAATCAGCGGCAGCACGTCGTGCTGCAGCAGGGTGGCCAGGCCTTCCAGCAGCGGCACGCTGACGCCGGACATGCCGCGCACCAGCGAGGCCAGGCGCGCGGCCAGCACGGCACGCGTTTCCGCCGGGTCCAGGTAACGGCCCAGGCCGCAGCCGTGGTAGGTGTACAGGTGGTGCGGCAGCTCGGCCACCAGCGCCGGCGGAATGTTCACCGTGCACGAATCACCGTAGCCGGTGGTCACGCCGTAGATCACCCCGTCCTCGCGCAGCAGGCGGTCGAGGAAATCGGCACCGCGCTGGATGTGCGCGCGGAAGGCCGGCGCTTCGCTCAGCGCGGCCTCGCGCTGGCGCTGGGCCAGCGCCACCACGTCTTCAATGGTCAGCGGTGCATCACCGAAACGGCATACGGGTACGGCGTCAGTCGTCATGGGGGGCCTGATCCCAGAAGGGGAAGAAATTGAACCAGTCCAACGGGGACTGGATGACCTGGAGTTCCAGCCAGCGCGCGAAGCGCTGCGCCTGTTCGGCCAGGGCGGCATCACGCGAACCGCGCGGCAGCACCACGCGTTCGGCAAACTGTTCAAACGCCACGCGATAGCCATCGCCATCGTGCAGGCAGGACATGGTGTAGACCGGGCAGGCCAGCGCAGAAGCCAGCACGTAGGCACCGATCGGGAACGGTGCGCGGTGGCCCAGGAAATCGGCCATCACGCTGCGCCCGCCCTGCACCGGCACACGATCACCGACGATGGCCACGAAGCCACCGGAAGCGACCTTGTCGGCCAGCAGCATTGCCGCGGCCGGTCCCATTTCGGTCACCTGCACCAGCTCCACCGCGGCCAGCGGGTCCAGCCGCTGCAGCAGGCGGTTGAAGCGCTGCGCATGGGCGGTGTGGACCAGCACGGTAATGCGGAAGCCGGGCACCTGTTCGGCCAGCACCTGGCACAGTTCCAGGCAGCCGATATGTGCGGTCAGGATCAGGCCGCCTTCGCGGCGCGCGATCTTGCCCAGCACCAGGTCGCGCTGCAGGTGGATGCGTTCGGGCGGGTAGCGCCCGCCCAGACCCAGCAGCTTGTCCAGCAGCGTATCGGCGAAGCTGAAGAAGTGGCGCAGGCTGTCGCGCCAGGTGGGCGCATGGCCCAGCGCGCCGCTGTGCGCCTGCAGCCGCTGCAGGTACTGCATCGACGCCTGGCGGCCGACACGGTTGACCAGCCAGTGGCAGGCCACCACCGGCCACACGCACAGGTGGAACGGCCAGCGCCCGAACCAGCGGTGCACCCAGCACAGGAACAGCACACCGGCCACCGAGGTGGATTCGCCGATGTCGGCCCAATGCGGTGCGTCCTGCGTGCTCGCCATGTCAGCCCTGGCCCCGCAGGCGGCGCCACAGCAGGCGCGGCGCGCGCGGCAGCATGCCGAAGAACAGGCGGGTGTGCATGCGGCTGATGCGCACGTTGTCGCGCCACACATCGAAGTGCGACACGCCATCGGCCGGATAGGTCACGCGCGTGGCCAGGTGCTCTACCGGCACCTGCCGCCAGTACAGGCGGACCATGATTTCGGTATCGAAATCCATGCGCCGGCCGATGGTTTCCTGGCCGACCAGGGCCAGCACCGGCGGCAGCGGATACACCCGGAAGCCACACATGGTGTCGCGCAGGTGCAGCGACAGCGTGTTGATCCAGACCCAGATATGGGTGGCGTAGCGACCGTACAGGCGCGCCTTGGGCACGCTGGCATCGTAGGCGGGAATGCCGCAGATCACCGCCTGCGGGCGGGCCCGGGCAGCGGCGATGAAGCGCGGCAGATCGCCGGTGTCATGCTGGCCGTCGGCATCGATCTGCAGCACGTGGCTGTAGCCGAGCCGGGCCGCTTCGGCAAAGCCGGCCAGCATGGCGCCGCCCTTGCCCTGGTTCTGGTCCAGCCGCAGCAGATCGACGCCGGGCTGCGTGGACAACGCGCGCAGCACGGCCGCGCACGCAGGCGATGATCCATCGTCCACCAGCAGGCACGGCAGGCCCGCGGCCTGCACGCCCTGCACCACGGCGCCGATGGCGTGTTCGTGGTCGTACACGGGAATGACCACCAGCGGCGCGAAGGCGCCCCCGGTCGGCGCCGGCTCAGTGCGCATCGGTCAGGATCACCTTGCCGCTGGCATGCACGCCGTGCAGGGAGGTGTAGCGGAAAGTCAGCACGCCGCGCGGCGCATCCCAGTCCAGCTGCAGGGTCAGCTCATCGCCGGGCCGCGCCACCTTCTGGAACTTCACCACATCCATGCGCACAAAGCCGCCTGGCAGGTTGAAGGCCTGGCGGCCGAAGCGCACCGCCCAATCCAGCTGGGCCACGCCGGGCAGGATCGCCGCCTGCGGGAAGTGGCCCTGGAACGCACGCAGCGCCGGGTCCAGGGTCATGTGCAGGGTCGCGCTGGCGTCGCCGCGCTGGTCCCACTGCGGCACCGGCATCGACGGCTGGAACAATGCCGCCAGCGCCGCCTGGGTCACCTTGCCCTGGGCATTGATCGGCAGTACCTGCACCAGCCGCCAGCGGCGCGGGCGGGTCACCGCATCGTGGCTCTGCGCCAGGCGTGCGCCCAGCCGCTGGCCCAGTGCGCGACGCGCGGCGTCACCGGCCTCGGCCAGCGCCGGATCGGCGGGCACCACCACGGCGGCCAGTTGTTCACGGTGCCCCTGCAGCACCAGCACGCGCGCATCCTCCACTTCGGGGTCTTCGCGCAGGGCGCGTTCCAGCGCGTCCAGGGAAACCCGGCGCTCTTCGATCTTGACGATGCGGTCGGCACGCCCCAGCAGGCGGAAGCGGCCATCGGCCAGGGCCTCCACCCGATCCTGGGTCCGCCACCAGTCGGCGCTCTCCAGGTGCGCCGAGGCCACGGCCAGGCAACCCTCTTCAATGCGCCACTGCACGCCCGGCAGCGGCTGCCACGGCGGCATGTCGGTATCCCAGCGGCGCCAGGCGATGCCGCCGGTCTCGCTGCTGCCATACACCTCGGTGGGTGCCACGCCCAGCCAGCCGCGCACCTGTCGTGCGGCGTCTTCGGGCAGCGGGCCGCCGGAGGAAAACACGGCGCGCAGGCGCCCATGCAGGCTGGCCCAGTCCAGTTGTTCGGGCAGGCGCTTGAGGTGCGCCGGGGTCGCCACCAGCACGCTGTCGGCCGCGGCCAGGGTCGCCACCAGATCTTCATGGAAGAACCGCCGCGGCTGCACCGGCCGCCCCGCCGCCAGCGGCCACAGCACGCGGAACAGCAGGCCGTAGATGTGCTGGTGAGACACGGTGCCGTGCACCTGTGCGCCCTCCACCTGCGCACCGAAGGCCGCCTGCAGCGCATCGACCTCGCGCGCCAGCTGGTCCATGCGCTTGCTGATCGCGCTGGGCTGGCCGGTGCTGCCGGAGGTGAACACGCACAGTTCGCAGCCGCGCTCATCCAGCGCGTGCAGCGCACCATCGGTGGGAGCAGCGGGAACCAGCGGCCGGTAATCGGCCGAGACGTCGCCGGCAAAGCCTGCGACCTGCGGCTGCAGCGCCTTCAGGGTGGCCGGCAGGTTGTCGGCGGCCAGGAACACGCGCTTGCCGGCATGCCATGCGCCGAACAGGGCCGCGGCGAAGGCGATGGCATCGTCGAAGTACAGCGCCCAGTCGCGGCCATCGGCTGCGGCGAAGGCATCACGCCAGGCCACCACGCGCTGGCGCAGCGCGCTGTGGTCCAGCACCACCTCACCACACAGACCGACCGGGCGACCCGGCTGCGCGGCGACCATCAGGCGGTCCAGGGCGATCCAGTCAGCCATGCGCATGTGCCGCCTTCACCCGCCGCCGCACCAGCCATTCACCTGCAAACAACACGCCCATCATCACGTACGCCAACAGTCCGTTGTAGAGCATCCAGACCCGATCCGACGCGTACAGCGCGGTGAGCAGGGCCAGGCCTCCGTTGAAAACGAAAAAGCCGCACCACACCTGGGTGACGCGACGGGTATAGACCACCGCGAACGGTGGCAGGTCCGGTTCCTGCAGGCGCGCCAGGCGCTCCACCAGCGGCGGGCCGAAGCGCAGGCTGGTGGCGAACACGCACAGCATCACCACGTTCACCAGCGCCGGGTACAGCTTCAGCGGCAGCGCCTGGTTGAGGAGGGTGGCCAGCGCGGCCAGCAGGCCGGCACCGGCGGCGGCGGCCCACCACAGCGGTTGCCGGGTGGTCAGCGCGCGCAGCAGGGCCAGGCCGAAGAGCAGCAGCGACAGCCAGCGTGGCTCGAAGCGGCCCATCGCGGCGTACACCAGCACGGGGTAGGCCAGCGAAAGCGCTGCCACCACGACCACGCGTGCCCGAGCCATGGCCGTGCCTTCTGCGCTGCGGTCAGGCGGCAGCCTGACCAGGCAGCAGGCCATGCACGACATCCACGATGTCCTGCACGGTGCGCACGGCCTTGAAGGCTTCCGGCTGCAGGTTGCGGCCCAGCAGCGGCTTCAGCTGCACGATCAGGTCGACGGCATCGATGCTGTCGATGTCCAGGTCGTCATACAGGCGCGCCTCCGGGGTGATCCGGGCCGGCTCGATCTCGAAGCTGTCGGTCAGGATGCGGACGATGCGCTCGAAAAGTTCATTCTTGGTCATGGCTGTTCCTGCGCCTTACGACTGGCGGGCGGCGACGAACTCGCCGAGCGCGCGCACGCTGGAGAAATGGCGACGGGTTTCTTCAGAGTCGGCCGAGAGGCTGACACCGTACTTCTTCTGCAGCGCCAGGCCCAGTTCCAGCGCATCGATCGAATCGAGGCCCAGGCCTTCAACGAACAGCGGCGCGGTCGGATCGATGTCCTCCGGCGTGATGTCCTCCAGTGACAGCGAGGAAATGATCAATTCCTTGATCTCGTGCTCAAGTGCTTGCACGGGTCGGATCTCCAGACAGGTCGAAATAACGAGTGAGGTGGTCGGTGACGCGACGGGCCGCCAAGGCATCCCCCCTCGGCGAGTCATCTTCGGCCAGGAACGGCGCGATCGCGATATCTTCGCCGATCTGCAGCTGAACGTGAAAACGACGTGAGGGCACACGATACCACTTCTGGCCCTTGGTCAGCGTGGGCGGGGTGCAGGTAATGCGCACCGGGGTGATGTCCAGCCGGCCGCGCACGGCAATGTTGGCCGCGCCGCGCTGCAGGCGCAGCGGCTGGCCCGGCACGGTGCGGGTGCCTTCGGGGAAGATGACCAGGGTGCCGCCGGCATGCACGGCTGCCACGCAGTCATCCACCAGCCCGGCGCCATCGTCATTGGCGATGTAGCCGGCGGCGCGTACCGGGCCGCGCATGAACGGGTTGCAGGCCACGGCCCGCTTCACCACGCAGTCGGCATTGGGCAGCAGCGCGATCAGGCAGACCACGTCGATCAGCGTGGGGTGATTGGCCAGCACCAGCAGGCCGTCGCGCTGCAGGCGCTCGCGCCCTTCCACGTGCAGGGTCATCACCCCCAGGCGGCACATCAGCCAGACGTGGCTGGCAAACGCGCCCTGCACCACCCGCCGCGCACGCCGCCGCCGCGCCACCGGGTCGCGCATCAGCAGCAACAGCGGCATCACGAACACGCCCAGCAGCAGCCCGCCCACACCGAAGGCAGCAAAGCTCAGGCCGGTGCCGAACACCCGCCAGGCGTGATCGAGGCGGCGCAGCGCCTCAGACACGGCGGCTCCAGCACCAGCGCTGGCCCTGGCTGACGTGCTCCAGGCCGGCGCCCTGGCCGAGCAGGAAGCGGTGCAGGTCCAGCGCATGCGGCAGCAGGCCCGGGGCAGTCTGCGGCGCGCCCTCGGCCGCCTGCCAGGCCAGGCGCAGGCCGGTACCGGCCGCGTCCGCCGGCGCCAGACGCCAGCACCAGGCAAAGAACGGGTCGGGTTCGTCGGCGAATTCCGCGTAAACGTCGGGCAACGGCGATTCATAGACCACGATCCGTACTTCCGGCGCACCATCGGCCAGCAGCCCCACCGCTTCCAGGCAGGCCGCTTCCACGGTGGCCTGGCCGGCGGCCAGCGCCAGGTAGTTGCCGCGGTGGCCGCGGGCGATGGAATAGAGCGCGGCGATGGCGTTGTGCACCGACAACCCGAAGCCGGTGGGCGACAGCGGCTCGTTGGCCGCCAGCGAGCCCAACAGTTCCATGGAACGGGCCACGTCGCCGTGGCGGCTGGCGAACACCAGCGGCACCTGGCTGTCGGCGCCCTGCCCGTCTTCGCACCAGCAGGCGGTCTGGATGGCCATGCGGCCCAGGCGCTCGATGCGGCGCCGCTGCATGGCGGGAATTTCGGCCAGCGCAGGCGTGCCCTCGCCCTGTGGCAGGAACGGCGTGCGGGCCCAGTCCATCCATTGGCTGCGTTCGGTCAGCCCGGGTGCCCAGGCAGCCCAGTCGACTACGGAAAATTCGATCATTACCGGTGATGTTTGGATGGGCGGAAGACAGGCACGGGCCAACAGCATGGCGACGCGCGGCGGCCCCCCATTCCTGCAGCCGTGCGTCCGTCCAGGACGTCGCCGGCAGCCCCCCTGGCGGCCGGAAAGGTGCGAACGCTAGCACGTCCCGCGCAGGGAATACATGTTTCACAAACCGAAACGGGGAGCGGTCACCGGCCGCTCCCCGTTCACCCGATTCAGTGGTAGCCGGCGTCGGCGCGCACCTTGCCGCGGAACACCCGGTACGACCAGGCGGTGTAGCCAAGGATGACCGGCAGCAGCACCACCAGGCCCACCAGGGTGAAGCCCAGCGACGAGGCCGGTGCCGCGGCCTGCCACAGCGTCATCGACGGCGGCAGCAGGTAGGGCCACATGCCCAGCACCAGGCCAGCGAAGCCGAGCACGAACAGGGCCAGGCTGAGCAGGAACGGCGGCAGGTCGCGACGCGGATGGGTGGCGCTGCGCCACAGCGCGGCGGCCACCGCCAAGGTCAATAGCGGCACCGGCGACAGCCACCAGAAGTTGCCGTCACTGAACCAGCGATCCATCAGCCGCGAATCGAGGAACGGCAGCCAGCTGCTGACCAGGCCCATCGCCGCGATCACCGCCGCCACCAGCGGCCGGGTCATCTGCCGCGCCAGCGCCTGCACGCGGCCCTCGGTCTTCAGGATCAGCCAGGTGCTGCCCAGCAGCGCGTAGCCGGCCACCAGCGCCGCACCGGTCAGCATCGCGAACGGGCTGAACCAGGTGAACGCGCCGCCGCTGAAGCGGCCATCGACCAGCGGGATGCCCTGCACCAGCGTGCCCAGGATGACACCCTGGGCGAAGGTCGCCAGCAGCGAGCCCAGGCCGAAGGCCACGCTCCACAGCCGGCGCGAGCGGTGCGCCTTGAAGCGGAATTCGAAGGCCACGCCACGGAACACCAGCGCCACCACCAGCAGCAGCACCGGCAGGTACAGCGCCGACAGCAGCACCGCATACGCCTTGGGAAAAGCCGCCAGCAGGCCGGCACCGCCCAGCACCAGCCAGGTCTCGTTGCCGTCCCAGATGGGCGCGGCGGTGTTCATCATCAGGTCCAGCTGTTCCTCGTCTTCGGCGAACGGGGCGAGGATGCCGATGCCGAGGACGAAGCCGTCCAGCACCACGTACATCAGCACGCCAAAGCCGATCACCGCGAACCACGCCACCGGCAGCCAGGTCATCAGGTCCATGTCAGCGCTCCTCCAGCGGTTCGTCGGCGGCCGACAGCGGCCGCGCCGGGGTGTGGCTGCCATGGTCCAGCGAGGGCCCCTCTTCATACGGCTGCGGACCGTGGCGCAGGATCTTCACCAGGTACCAGATGCCCCAGCCGAACACGAAGGCATAGCCGACCACGTACACCGCCAGCGACAGCGCGGTCATCCACGCACTCTGCGGGCCCACCGCATCGGCGGTACGCAGCACGCCGTAGACCACCCACGGCTGGCGCCCCATCTCGGTGACGAACCAGCCGGATACCAGCGCGATGAAGCCGCTGGGCAGCATCCAGTTCCAGCCGCGCAGCAGCCAGGGTGACTGCAGCAGCTTCTTCCGCCACAGCTGCACCGCCGAGACCCAGGCCAGCAGCAGCATCAGCGTGCCCAGCCCGACCATGATGCGGAAGGCGAAGAACACCGGCGTCACCGGCGGCCGCTCGCTGGCCGGCACGGAAGTCAGCGGATCGAAAGTGCCATCCAGCGAATGGGTCAGGATCACGCTGCCCAGCTTGGGAATGGCCACTTCGAAATCGTTGCGCTGCTCTTTCTCGTTGGGCAGGGCGAACACCACCAGCGGCACGCCCTCGCCTTGCTTGCTTTCGTGCCAGTGCGCCTCCACCGCCGCGATCTTCATCGGCTGGTGCTTCAGCGTGTTCAGGCCATGCATGTCCCCAACAAAGATCTGCACCGGCACGGTCAGCGCGGCGAAGGCCACGGCGGCAATCAGCATGCGCCGCCCGGCTTCGACGTGCGTGCCTTTGCGCAGGTACCAGGCGCCCACGCCACCAATCACGAAACAGGTGGTGATGAACGAGCCCAGCGCCATGTGCGCCAAGCGGTACGGGAAGGAGGGGTTGAACACCACCTGCCACCAGTCCACCGGGTGCACGATGCCGTTGATCATTTCGTAGCCGGCCGGCGTATGCAGCCAGCTGTTGGACGACAGGATCCAGAAGGTGGAGAACAGCGTGCCCAGCGCCACCATGCAGGTGGACAGGAAGTGAAGGCGCGGCGAGACCCGGCCCCAGCCGAACATCATCACGCCCAGGAAGCTGGCTTCCAGGAAGAAGGCGGTCAGCACTTCATAGGTCAGCAGCGGGCCGATCACGGTGCCGGCCACTTCGCTCAATCGCGGCCAGTTGGTGCCGAACTGGAAGGCCATGACGATGCCGCTGACCACGCCCATGCCGAAGGACACGGCGAAGATCTTCTGCCAGAAGAAGTAGAGATCGCGCCAGATGGGCAACTTCGTGCGCAGCCAGCGCCATTCAACGAAGGCCAGCCAGCTGGCAGTACCGATGGTGAAGGCGGGGAACAGCACATGGAAACTGATGACGAATCCGAACTGGATCCGCGACAACAACAACGCGTCCAAGGGACGCCTCCTGCCGGGTACGGGTGGGATACCGGACCACTTTAGGAAGATTTGGTTAAGGCGGGATGCGACCGGGTGACGCGCTGCTTCACTATGTCGCAGGGGCGGTCAGACACCGCCGGGCATGGCCGCGCCCCATGACCTGCGGGCGCCGATCCGACGAACGCATCGCCATGCGCGGGGCCCTGCCGCTGGGCCTGGTGCCGATTCGCGGGGGGGGGGGGGGGGGGGCCCCGGGGGGGGGGCGCCGGGGGGGGGGCCGGGCGGGGGGGGGGGGGGCCGCCGCGCGGGCCCGGCCCCGCCGCTACCCTGGAATCGGCCGAGGTAGCGCCGGGCCATGCCCGGCGGGGGCTTCACCGCCAGAAATACCAGGCGCCGGCGGCCAGCAGCGCACACACCAGCAGCACCTGCACCACCACGTAGCCCACCCCGCTGTCGCGGGTTTCCGCCTGCAACCGCTGCTGCAGCGCCTCGCTCACGTCGGGCGTCGCTGCTTCCTGCTCGCGCAGCGCCCGCGACAGCGCGCGCGCATCGGCATCGCGGGGGTCGTTGGCTTCGCTCACAGCAGCTCTCCGGCGGTGGCGCGTCGGGTCAGCTCCTGCTTCAGGGTCTGCCGCGCGCGGTACAGGTGGCTCTTGATGGTACCGCGTGGCAACCCGGTCACCTGCTCGATCTCGGCCAGGTCGAAATCCTCCAGGTAATGCAGGCCCACGATCAGCCGTTGCGGCGCACTCAAGCGCTCCAGTGCCGCGCCCAGCTGGCGCCCGGCCTGCAGTGCCTCGCTCAGTTCCGCCGGCCCGGGGCCTTCGTCACCCACGCCCAGCTCCTCCGGCACCTCCACCGCCACCATCCATTGCGCTTCCAGCCGCCGCCGGCGCAGGTACTGCAGCGCCGTGGTGTAGGCCACCCGCGAAACCCAGGTACGCAGCGAGGATTCAAAGCGGAAACGGTGCAACTGGCGGAATACCGCCAGGAAAGTTTCCTGCAGCAGGTCGGCCACCTGGTCACGGTCGCCGACCATGCGTCCGATCACGTGCGCGCAGGTGCGCTGGTGAGCCTGCACCAACTGCGCGAACGCCGGCTGCGAGCCATCGATGATCGCCCGCACCAGCGCGCGGTCGTCGTCAGCTTCCGGTAGAGGCTCTGCGGGGACGTCGTGGCGACGCCCCCGCAATGCAGCCAGTGCTCCGCCCAGCAGGCTCATGCGCGGGGCGCCCCCTGTGCCCGTGGCATGCCGGCCTCAGCCCTTGCGCAGGGCAGGACGGGTGAAGTGCCAGGCCAGCAGCTGGCCCAGACCGGCACTGCCGGCCAGTGCGGCGGCCGCGCCAAAGGTCAGCTCGCGCGCGCCCATCGCCTCCAGCAGGCCCATGGCCACGGCCAGGCTGACCAGGCTGATGCCCCAGCGCAGCGCGCCCTGGCGGCGGCGCTCTTCTTCCAGCACCGCCAGCGAACGGATCACCTCCTCCGGCACGTGCGGGGCAACCAGCTTGCTGCGGGCGCGCGCATCGGCCAGGGCATGGATCGCATAGGCGATGCAGATGAAGAGGGTGATCGGAATGAGTTCCTGCATGGTCGGGCTCCTGTTCGGTGGATGATGCGGGTTCAGGAGATTGGATGCGCAGGACCGGCTGCCGGTTGCACGGCTTTGCCGATCCCGCTGCCATGACCTGTGGCCCCCTCTCCCGGCGCGGGCGGCTGCTACCCTTGCCCGGTTTCCTCATCTGGTGCCGTCCGCCCATGTCCCGAGTGCTGCCCCTGTCCCTTCTGCTGTCGGCCATCCTGGCCGCACCGGCCGCGCATGCCGCGCCCACGCCGATCACCATCGAACAGGCCATGGCCGACCCGGACTGGATCGGTCCGCCGGTGGAAAAGGCCTGGTGGTCGTGGAACAGCCAGCAGGTGGAATACCAGCTCAAGCGCAATGGCAGCCCGGTGCGCGACACCTTCCGCCAGCCGCTGGCCGGTGGCGCCGCCGCGCAGGTGGCCGATGACCAGCGCGGCAGCCTGGACGTGGCCGATCCGGTCTACGACCGCACCCGCAGCCGCAGCGCCTTCGTGCGCAATGGCGATGTGTTCGTGCGCGACCTGCGCAGTGGCGCGCTGACCCAGCTGACCCGCAGCAACGAGCGTGCCACCGGGGTGAACTTCGCCGCCGACAACGGCGTGATCTGGCGCGTGGGCCAGAACTGGTTCCACTGGACCGCCGCCAGCGGCGTGCAGCAGGTGGCCAGCCTGAAGGCCGACAAGGACCCGGCCAGCAAGCCCAAGGATGACCTGCTGCGCGACCAGCAGCTGCGCACCCTGGAAACCCTGCGCCGCGACCGTGACCAGCGCGAAGCGCTGAAGGACCAGGACCAGCGCTGGCGCCAGGCCGACCCGACCCGTGCGGCCGCTCCGATCTACCTGGGCGCCGACGTGGAGATCGTCGACAGCCTGCTGTCACCGGACCTGGGCCACCTGATCGTGGCCACCAAGGCCAAGGATTTCGACGACGGCCGCACCAGCAAGATGCCGCTGTACGTGACCGAATCGGGCTACGAGGAAACCGAGGACACCCGCACCCGCGTCGGCCGCAACGGCTTTGAACCGCACACCCTGTGGTTCGTCGACGTGCGTACCGGCAAGGCTCAGAAGCTGTCGCTGTCGGGCCTGCCGGGCATCGGCACCGACCCGCTGGCCGAGCTGCGCCGCAAGGCCGGCAAGGACGCGCTGAAGGGCGACCGCAGCGTGCAGGTGATGAGCGACTTCATGGGCGGCGGCATGCGCTGGAGCGCCGACGGCCAGCAGGCCGCGGTGATGCTGCGCGCCAACGACAACAAGGACCGCTGGATCGTCAGCGTGGGCAACGATGGCCGCGTGCAGAACCGCCACCGGCTGACCGACAACGCCTGGATCAACTGGGGCTTCAACGATTTCGGCTGGATGGCCGACGGCCGCACCCTGTGGCTGCTTTCGGAAGAGTCGGGCTACTCGCACCTGTACACCCAGGCTGGCACGGCCAAGCCGCAGGCGCTGACCGGCGGCAAGTGGGAAACCTCCGCGCCGGTGCTGTCGGCCGACGGCAAGGGCTTCTACTTCCTGTGCAACCAGCAGGCCCCGCACGACTACGAAGTCTGCGCGGTCGACACCGGCAGCCGCCAGGTGCGCGAACTGACCAGCCTGAACGGCGTGGAAGACTTCTCGCTGTCGCCGGACGGCCAGCAGCTGCTGGTGCGCTATTCCGGCGCCTACCTGCCGCCGCAGCTGGCGGTGGTGCCGAGTACCGGTGATGGCCAGGCCCGCGTGCTGACCGACACCCGCACCGCCGAGTACAAGGCGCGTGAGTGGGTGCAGCCGAAGCTGGTGGCGGTGCCGTCCAAGCACGGCGCCGGCGTGGTCTGGGCCAAGTACTACGAACCCGAGCACAAGGAACCGGGCAAGAAGTACCCGATCGTGATGTTCGTGCACGGCGCCGGCTACCTGCAGAACGTGCACCAGCGCTACCCGGCCTATTTCCGCGAGCAGATGTTCCACAACCTGCTGGTGGAAAAGGGCTACATCGTGCTGGACATGGATTACCGCGGCAGCGAGGGCTACGGCCGCGACTGGCGCACGGCCATCTACCGCAACATGGGCCACCCGGAACTGGAAGACTACAAGGACGGCCTGGACTGGCTGGTGGACACCCAGCAGGGTGACCGCGACCACGCCGGCATCTACGGCGGTTCCTACGGCGGCTTCATGACCTTCATGGCGCTGTTCCGTTCGCCGGGCACGTTCAAGGCCGGCGCCGCGCTGCGCCCGGTGGTGGACTGGAACAACTACAACCACGCCTACACCAGCAACATCCTGAACACCCCGGACATCGACCCGGAGGCGTACCGCACGTCCTCGCCCATCGAGTACGCGCAGAACCTGCAGGACAACCTGCTGATCGCCCACGGCATGATGGATGACAACGTGTTCTTCCAGGATTCGGTGCACCTGACCCAGCGCCTGATCGAGCTGCACAAGGACAACTGGTCCATCGCGCCGTACCCGCTGGAGCGCCACGGCTACACCCGTGCCGATTCCTGGCTGGACCAGTACAAGCGCATCCTCAAACTGTTCGAGCAGAACCTGAAGTGAGCGACGCCGCGGCCACGATCCAGATCGTGGCCGCGGTCATCCTTGATGACCGCGGCCGGGCGCTGGTGGTGCGCAAGCACGGCGCCCAGCGCTTCATCCAGCCCGGAGGCAAGCCCGAGCCCGGCGAAGCGGCGCTGACCGCGCTGGCGCGCGAGCTGCACGAGGAACTGGGCGTGCAGCTGCAGCGTGATTCGGCCATCGCGCTGGGCCGCTTCCAGGACTGGGCGGTGAACGAACCCGGCCACCGGGTGCAGGCAGATGCCTGGTGGGTACAGGTGGCGGGCACGCCCCGCGCGCAGGCCGAAATTGCCGAACTGGCCTGGGTGCCGCTGCAGCCGCCGCACGGCCTACCCTTGGCACCCTTGAGTGAACACCATATCCTGCCGGCGGTCGCCGCCCTGGCGACGGCCCGCTGACCTGGCGGGCGCCATCGCAGCGCAAGGACACCGGATGTCTTCCTCCATTCCCGATCTTCCCTCGCCGGCCGCGGCCCCGCGCAACAGCTGGGTGAAACCGCTGGCACAGGGCTCGTTCTGGCTGTGCCTGCTGATGGTGGTCTACTTCCTGGGCCAGGCCGTGGTGGCGGCCGTGCTGGCGCCGACCGCGCTCTGGCAGGCGCTGGTGAAGCTGGCCTGGGAAAACCAGCTGGATGGCAGCCTGCTGTGGATGCTCGCGCACCCGGTGGCGACGTCCCTGATCGCTGCGCTGCTGTGCCTGGGCTCCACCCTGGCCAGCTGGGGCCTGTGGCGCGAGCGCCGCTGGGGCCTGTGGGCCTTCGTATGGGCGCTGGCCCTGAGCGCACTGGCCAACTTCGTCATCACCTGGTGGCTGGATGTGGTGATGCTGCAGTTCATCGGGCTGGCCGCCAACGATGCCGAGCTGCAGCAGCAGCTGCAGGTGCAGCGCCTGCTGATGACGCTCACGCTGCTGGGCACCTCGGTGCTGTTCGCCGGCCTGCAGGGCTGGCTGGGCTGGCGCCTGCTGCGGCCGGACATCCGCGCGCGGTTCCGCTGAAGGGCGCCACCGCTGCGGTAAAGTACGCGGCATGAACGAATTCGAGCGCGTGCGCGCCTACCTGACCGACCTGCAGGACCGTATCTGTGCGGCCATTGAAGCCGCCGATGGCAGCGCGCGCTTCCAGGAAGACCTGTGGCAACGCGCCGAGGGCGGTGGCGGGCGTACCCGCGTGCTGCGCGACGGTGCGGTGTTCGAACAGGCCGGCATCGGCTTTTCCGATGTCTGCGGCAGCCGCCTGCCGCCGTCGGCGTCGGCCAACCGGCCGGAGCTGGCCGGCGCATCGTGGCGCGCCACGGGCGTGTCGCTGGTGTTCCATCCGCTGAACCCGCACGTGCCCACCACCCACGCCAACGTGCGCTTCTTCCAGGCACAGCGCGACGGCGAAGTGGTGGCCAGCTGGTTCGGCGGCGGCTTCGACCTGACCCCGTTCTATCCGCAGGACGAGGACGTGCAGCACTGGCATGGGGTGGCCCGCGACCTGTGCGCGCCGTTCGGTGAAGAACGCTACGCCGCACACAAGCGCTGGTGCGACGAGTACTTCTTCCTGCGCCACCGCAACGAAACGCGCGGCGTGGGCGGGCTGTTCTTCGACGACCTGCACGGCGATTTCGAACGCGATTTCGACTACCTGCGCGCGGTGGGCGACGGCTTCCTGCAGGCTTACCTGCCGATCGTGCAGCGGCGCAAGGATGCCGCCTACGGTGAGCGCGAGCGCGAGTTCCAGCTGTACCGTCGCGGCCGCTATGTGGAATTCAACCTGGTCTACGACCGCGGCACCCTGTTCGGGCTGCAGAGCGGCGGCCGCAGCGAAAGCATCCTGATGAGCCTGCCGCCGCGCGTGCGCTGGGAATACGGGTTCAGCCCCGAAGCCGGCAGCGCCGAGGCGCGCCTGGCCGATTACCTGGTACCGCGCGACTGGGTGTAACGCCATGCCGCGATGCCCGTAGCGTCGAGCTTGCTCGACTGCTTTTCGCATGGCGCCAACCGCAGTCGAGCAAGCTCGACTCTACCGGAGCGGAGCTTGCAGTCGGGGCCGCGCGACTGGGTGTAACGCAACGCCGCGATGCCCGTAGCGTCGAGCTTGCTCGACTGCTTTTCGCATGGCGCCAACCGCAGTCGAGCAAGCTCGACTCTACCGGAGCGGAGCTTGCGGTCGGGGCCGCGCGACTGGGTGTAACGCCACGCCGCAATGCCCGTAGCGTCGAGCTTGCTCGACTGCTTTTCGCATTGCGCCAACCGCAGTCGAGCAAGCTCGACTCTACCGGAGCGGAGCTTTTCGACATTGCGGGAGCGGGGCGTAGCGTCGAGCACGCGCGATGTTGCGAGGGCGGGGCGCACGGTCGCGCACGCGCTGCATCGCGCGGTATCACGCGGCCGTCTTCTGCCGTGGAATGATGGTGATGTGGCCGTTGTTCTCCAGCAGCGCCAGGGCCACTTCATCCACGCCCAGGCAGCCCTGCTGGCGCAGCGCGGCTTCCACGTCGGCGCGGGTCACCTGTTCACGGCGCAGCACGCTGTCGAACCAGCGCCCATCGCGCCCGATCACCACCGGCTCGCCTTCGATCACCCGCTCCATGCGCCGGCTGCGCGTGGTCAGCCAGCCCACGGCGTAGTTCAGCAGGATCAGCGTGGCCGCCAGCAGCAGGCCACCGCCCAGTGACGTATCACTGCCCAGCAAGGCATTCTGTACAGCGTTGCCCAGCAGCACGATCAGCAGCACGTCGAACGGGGTGATCTGCCCCAGCGCGCGCTTGCCGCCCAGCCGCACCATGCCCAGCACCACGGTGTAGACCACCACCGCGCGCAGGATGAATTCCCACCACGGCATGGCCAGTGCGAACAGGTCGTGCATTGCCGGTTCCCCTGCGGAGCGATGGCCCAGCGTGGCTCAGCAGGGGACAAATAAAAAGCCCCGCTGACCAGGGGGAGGTCAACGGGGCCGGGGAACGGGCGCTTGGGGAGGAGCCCCCGTTCCGAGATCTGCTCCAGGGGATGGGAGAGATCCACAACAGGCGTTGCGCCTGTCGAGAGTTATAGAAACACCCCGAACACTAACGGTTCGTGAAGGGCGCCCATTTAATCGTGCGCCCCTCCAGAAACATTCATCTTCGAGTCAGAAAATCCCCTGAAATGAATGAATTCACGTCGCTACAGGCCGAAATGCGACTCAGTGCGCTTCGTCCCAGTTGCTGCCAATGCCGGTATCGACCACCAGCGGCACCCGCAACTGTGCCGCTTGCGACATGTGTTCGACCACGTGCTTACGCAATTCCTCTGTGAAACCGGCCGCGCTTTCGAAGACCAGTTCATCGTGCACCTGCAGGATCATCCGCGCCGGTGCCCCGCTGTCGCGCAGCCACTGGTCCACCGACACCATTGCCCGCTTGATGATGTCCGCCGCCGTGCCCTGCATGGGGGCGTTGATGGCCGCCCGTTCAGCGCCGGCGCGCAGGCCCTGGTTGCGGGCGTTGATGTCATTCAGGTACAGGCGGCGGCCGAACAGGGTTTCCACATAGCCCTGCTCGCGCGCCTGCTGGCGCATGCGTTCCATGAAGTCACGCACGCCCGGGTAGCGGCTGAAGTACAGCGCCACGTAGTCCTGCGCCTGGCCGCGGTCGATGCCCAGGTTGCGGGCCAGGCCGAAGGCGCTCATGCCGTACATCAGGCCGAAGTTGATGGCCTTGGCGGCGCGGCGCTCGTTGGGCGTCACCTCGTCCAGCGCGCGGCCGAACACTTCGGCGGCGGTGGCACGGTGCACGTCGGCGCCCTGCTCGAAGGCGCGCACCAGTCCCGGGTCTTCGGACAGGTGGGCCATGATGCGCAGCTCGATCTGCGAATAGTCAGCCGCCAGCAGCTGACAGCCGTCCGGGGCGACGAAGGCGCGGCGGATGCGGCGGCCATCGTCGGTGCGGATCGGGATGTTCTGCAGGTTCGGGTCCGAAGAGGACAGGCGGCCGGTGGCGGCACCGGACTGGTGGTAGCTGGTGTGTACGCGGCCGGTGTCCGGGTTCACCATCTCCGGCAGCTTGTCGGTGTAGGTGCTGCGCAGCTTTGCCAGGCCACGGTATTCCAGGATCACCCGCGGCAGCTCGTGCTGGTCGGCAATGGCCTCCAGTGCTTCCTCGTTCGTGCTGGGCTGGCCCTTGGGGGTCTTCACCACCGCCGGCAGCTTCAGCTCGTCGAACAGCACGGCCTGCAGCTGCTTGGGCGAATCCAGGTTGAAGCTGCGGCCGGCCAGTTCGGTGGCCTTCTGCTGCGCGGCCAGCATGCGCGAGGACAGGTCCTGGCTCTGCCGGCGCAGTTCGGCGGTGTCGATGTGCACGCCGTTGGCTTCGATGGTGGTCAGCACCGGCACCAGCGGCATCTCGATGCTGCGGTACACGCTGTCCAGGCTCGGCTCGGCCAGCAGCTGCGGGCGCAGCGCGTGGTGCAGGCGCAGGGTGATGTCGGCGTCCTCGGCCGCGTAGCGGCTGGCTTCGTCGATACCCACCTGCGAGAACGGAATCTGCTTGGCGCCCTTGCCGGCCACATCCTCGAACTTGATGGTGTTGTAGCCCAGATAGCGCAGGGCCAGCGAATCCATGTCGTGGCGGGTGGCCGTGGAATTGAGCACGAAGCTCTCAAGCATGGTGTCGTCGTAGTAGCCCTGCACCTCCACGCCGTGGCGGCGCAGCACGTGCAGGTCGTACTTGCCATGCTGGCCCAGCTTCTTCTTCGCCGGGTCCTGCAGCAGCGGGCGCAGCGCGTCCAGCACCTGCTGCAGCGGCAGCTGCGCCGGCGCACCGGGGTAGTCGTGGCCGACCGGAATGTAGGCGGCCTTGCCCGGCTCCACCGCCAGGCTGATGCCGACCAGGCGCGCACGCATTGCGTCCAGCGCATCGGTTTCGGTATCGAAGCTGATCAGCTCGGCCTGCTGCAGGCGCTGCACCCAGGCCTGCAACTGCTCGTCGGTCAGCACGGTTTCGTACTCGCCCGGTGCGGCCAGCGCCGGGTCCAGTTCACCCGCCGCCGGCGCTTCGGCGCTGCCGCGGGCGAAACCGGCGGCGGTGCCACGCAGGCTGGGGGTGGCTTCGCTGGCGGCGGTCGGGGCCGGCAGCGGCGCACCCAGCTCCTTCAGCGCCTGGGTGAAGCCGTAGCGCGCGTAAAGCTCGGTCAGCACCGGCACGTCCTGCTCGCGCAGCGCCAGCGTGGACGGGCTCGCCTCCAGCTCCACGTCGGTGCGGATGGTCACCAGATCGCGGTTCAGCGGCAGGCGGTCCAGCGCCGCGCGCAGGTTTTCGCCGATCTTGCCCTTCATGGTCGGGGCGGCGGCCATTACCCCGTCCAGCGTCTGGTATTCGGCCAACCACTTGGCCGCGGTCTTCGGCCCGCACTTCTCCACACCCGGCACGTTGTCCACGGTGTCGCCCATCAGCGCCAGCAGGTCGATGATCTGGTCGGCGCGCACACCGAACTTGTCCATGACGGCCGCATCCGAATCCATGCGGCTGCCGGTCATGGTGTTCACCAGTTCGATGCCCGGGCGCACCAGCTGGGCGAAATCCTTGTCGCCGGTGGAAATGGTCACCTTCAGGTCCTGCGCCACGCCCTGCAGGGCCAGCGTGCCGATCACATCGTCGGCCTCCACGCCGGGAATGCGCAGGATGCTGATGCCCAGCGCTTCGACGATGCGGCACATCGGTTCCACCTGGCTGCGCAGGTCGTCGGGCATGGGCGGGCGATTGGCCTTGTACTGATCGTACAGGTCATCGCGGAAGGTCTTGCCTGGCGCATCCACCACGAAGGCGACGTAGGCCGGGCGCTCCTTCAGTGTGGACCGCAGCATGTTGACCACGCCGAACAGCGCGCCGGTGGGTTCACCCTGTGCATTGGACAGGGGCGGCAGCGCGTGGAACGCGCGGTACAGGTAACTGGACCCGTCGATCAGGACTAATCTGCTCATGCGGCGATTCTACGCGCCCGCGCCTGCACGGCGGCGACACGGTGATGGGGCATAATCAAGACCCGTTCCAGGCAAAGGCCCTGCCGATGAAGACCCTGATGCTGGCGTCCGTGCTCCTGCTTGCTGGCTGCGCCAGCATGGGCGGTGCCGGCGCTCCCCCGGTGGACGTGAACGGTGCCGAAGTGTCCAGCCGCACCATGGACAACGGCGATACCATCGAGGAGTACCGCGTGTCCGGCCAGCTGCGCATGGTCAAGGTCACCCCGTCGCGGGGCGCACCGTTCTACATGTATGACCGGAACGGCGACGGCCGCATGGACAACGACAAGGATGGCGTGTCGCCGGTGTACTGGAAGCTGTACAGCTGGTGATGAAGTGCGGGGTCGGATCCCTTTCCGCAGGAAAGGGCTCTGACCCCATCACGCCCGAACGCCACAAAAGATGACGCCGGTACGCATCCTGCGCACCGGCGTCGGTCCCCTCCCCGGGAACGCATGAATTCAGCGGATGACCAGCACCGGCAGCGAGCTGCGCGCCAGCACTTCGGCGGTCTGGCTGCCCAGCAGCACGCGGGTCACCCCACGGCGGCCGTGCGAGGTCATCACGATCAGATCGCTGTTGCGATCAGCGGCGGTTTCGATGATGCCGTCAGCCGCGTAGCGGTCCAGCACATGCACCGGGTTGGCCTTGATGCCCTGTTCGGCGGCCTTGGCCAGCGCCGGCTGCAGCACCTTCTGTGCCCCTTCCTCGCGGTCGGCCTTGTACTCGGGGCTGTTCATGTAGCCCACGCTCCAGCCCATGGCGTCGTACATGCCGACGGCCCACGGCTCGGACACCGTCACGATATCGACCTCGGCATTGAGGTCCTTGGCCAGCTCCAGACCCTTGGCCAGGCCCTTGTCGGCCAGCTCGGAACCGTCGGTGGCGATCAGGATGCGCGTGTACATGGTGGGGCTCCGTGGCGATCTGCCGAATGGGAACACCACCATTACACAGCCGATGTGCACGCCGTGCCTTGAGCAGGATCAATGCGGCGTGGGATTGACGCCCGCCGGGCATCGCACGGCGGGGCGCTGGGCAGCTACGCCTCGACGGTCACCCGCCAGGCGCCATCCTGTGGCTGCCAGTCGAATTCCACCGGCAGGAACTTCTCGATCAGCCGGGCGTTGCTGGCCAGGTGATCGCTGATGACGTGGGTGGTGAAGGCGCCGCCGCCGGCCAGGGCCATCGGCAGCAGCAGCTGGTCGGACAGGTATTCACCCACGTAGGCGTTGCCCTGCAGGTACTGCTGCACGCGTGCGGACAGGCGTGCGCCCACCTGTTCGGCACTCACCCCCCGCTCGCCGTGGCCATCGAACACTTCCACGTGGCTGCCGTGCTGCACGCGCACCAGGACGACATTGCCCGGGCCCAAGGCCGGGCGGATCGACTGCACGTGACGCGGGTGCGGATCCACGCCCAGGGTGTCGGCCAGCACCTGCAGCTCGCGCAGGCCGATGCTGCTGGACAAGCCGGACATCAGCACCTGCGCCTGCATCGACTCCAGGGCCGGCCGCTGCTCCAGCTGCGGCGCCTGCAACGCGGCGCACGGCTGCACCTGCACTTCGATCACGCCACCGCCGGCCGGGTGGAAGCCATGCTGCAGCAACTGCATTTCGGCCTGCACGCCCATGCGACCCAGTGACGGCAGGTAGCTGTCGGCGATGAAATCGGCGCTGGGCGCCAGCGGGTTGTGGGTGCCACCTTCCAGCCGCAGACGCGAGGGTTGCTGCGCGCGCCACAACGCCGGTAGCACGGTCTGCAGCACCAGCGTGGCCGAACCGGCACTGCCGGTGGCGAAGTGGTAGTCGCCCGCGCTCACCACGCCGGGCTCGAAGCGCAGCGAGGTGGCACCCAGCGCAGCACCATGCGTGCAGGCGTTGCCCACCCGTGCAGCGGCATTCACCGCGGTCAGGTGCTGGCGCATCAGCCCCGGCTTGCGGCGGATCGCGCGGATGTTCTGCAGGGTGAAGCCAATGCCGGTGCACAGGCTCAGGGTCAGGGCCGAGCGCAGCAGCTGTCCTCCGCCCTGCCCGCCATCGAGTTCAATCATGTCCATGTATGGGTTCCTCCATCCTGCCGCGCGCGGCGCAGTGTACGCCGCGCGCGACCCGCTTCATCCCTTCACGCACACCACCTGGCGCAGCGTGTGCACGATCTCGACCAGATCGCGCTGGGCCTCCATCACCGCCTCGATCGGCTTGTAGGCCGCCGGCGATTCATCCACCACCTCCGCATCCTTGCGGCATTCCACGTGCGCGGTGGCCTTGGCGTGTTCATCCACGGTAATCAGCTTGCGCGCCTGGGTACGGCTCATCACGCGGCCGGCGCCATGGCTGCAGCTGTGGAAGCTGTCCTCGTTGCCCAGCCCGCGCACGATGAAGCTCTTGGCGCCCATGCTGCCCGGTATGATGCCCAGCTCGCCCTTGCGTGCACTGACCGCACCCTTGCGGGTCAGCATCACCTCCTTGCCGAAGTGGGTCTCGCGGTTCACGTAGTTGTGGTGGCAGTTCACCGCCTCGGCCTGGGCCTGGAACGGCTTGCTGATGACCGTGCGCACGGCGGCCACCACGTTGCGCATCATCACCTCGCGGTTCATGCGTGCGAAACGCTGCGCCCACTCCACGGCGAACACGTAGTCGCCGTAGTGCTGGCTGCCCTCGGGCAGGTACGCCAGGTCCTGGTCAGGAAGGTTGATCATCCAGCGGCGCATTTCCTCCTTGGCCAGTTCGATGAAGTAGGTGCCGATGGCATTGCCCACGCCACGCGAGCCGGAGTGCAGCATGAACCACACGCGCTGGTCCTGGTCCAGGCACACTTCCACGAAGTGGTTGCCGGTACCCAGGGTGCCCAGGTGCTTCAGGTTGTTGGTGTTCTTCAGGCGCGGGTGGCGCTCGCAGATCAGCGCGAAGTCGTCCACCAGCTGCTTCCAGCCTTCGATGGCCAGCTCCGGCGGCGTATCCCAGCTGCCCTTGTCACGGCCACCACGGGTCACGCTGCGGCCATGCGGCACCGCTCGTTCGATCGCGCTGCGCACTGCAGACAGATTGTCCGGCAGGTCGCTGGCATCGAGCGTGGTACGCACGGCCATCATGCCGCAGCCGATGTCCACGCCCACCGCGGCGGGAATGATAGCCCCCACGGTCGGTACCACCGAACCCACTGTTGCGCCCTTGCCCAGGTGCACGTCGGGCATCACCGCAATCCACTTGTGGATGAACGGCAGCCTGGCGATGTTCTGCAGCTGCTCGCGTGCCTGGTCTTCCAGCGGCACGCCGCGCGTCCACAGCTTGATGGGTGCAGCGCCGGGCTGCTGGATCACGTCATGGTTCAAAGTGGTCATGGTGATGTTTCCTTTCATCCAATACAAAAACAAAGAAGATGCGGTGACAAAGGTGGCCGAACGCACCACCTGCCGCGTTGCCGTGGCAGGTGGCCGGGACTTGAACCCGACCCCGAAGGGTTTCCGATGTAGTTCGGCCGGCATTCCCCGCGCAACGAAAGCAAAGGTGCCGGCAGCACGACGAGGGGTGGAGGAACATCCTGCTCTACCACTGAGCTACCGCTGTGTTGCCACAGCGGGCGGGGCTCGAACCCGCGACCCGGAGCTTAGAAGGCTGTAGTTCCTCCGGCATTCGCAGTGCCGGCGTTGAAACAGGTGCGGTGACAAAAGGAGTGGAACGTCTCTTTCCCCACACCCGGCAGGAAAGGCGGGACTTGAACCCGACCCCGAAGGGACAACCAATGTAGTTCCACCAGCATTCACCGCGAAAACTCGAATTCCGGGTCCCTGCCCGGCTGGCCCCATTGCCAGCCGGGCGGTCCCTGGCGACATCCTTGCCGCCTTACAACGTCATGTCCTGGATGCGCTGCACCCAGCCACTGCCATCGGCCGGTGCCTGCGCGTACTGGCCCAGCAGATCGAACGCGGCATCGCTGAAGCCGCCGATGTGCAGCACGTCTTCGCGCTGCACGGTCTGGCTGCTGGCCACCGGCTGCAGGTCGATGCAGACCAGGCGCGCCTGCGGGCAACGCTGCTTCAGCACCTCCCACGCCCGCATCGTGGCCGTCGCACCACCCTGGCGGGTGTCGCGCCAGCTCTCGTTGTCCGACACCAGCACCACCAGGTCGACCTGCGCGCGGCGACGGTTGAGGTCTTCCAGCGGTGCGCTGACCGAGGTGCCGCCGCCGTTGATCGCCAACTGCGCGGCCAGGGTCATCACGCTGTCGCGCGGGTTCAACCGCACCGGCCGCACCTGGGTGTCGAACGGCAGCACCGTGGCCTGCGGCTGACCGCGCAGCACGCAGGCCGCGATCAAGGCCGCCACGTCCACGCAGCGCACCGACGTACTGGCGCCCTTGCGGTAGCCGGTCAGCGGCCACTGCATGGAGCCGGACACGTCCACCGCAACCACTACCCGCCCCGGCAGCACCGGCACCGATGCCGTGGCGATCTCCATTGCATCCTGCAGCGCCTCCAGGATCGGCAACGGCAGGCCCTTGCCGGCGTGGAACGCCATCAGCAACTGATACGGCAGCACCCGCGAACGGCGTACCTGCTGCGGGTCACGCAGCCGCGCGGCAATCAGGTCCACCATCGCCGCATCGTCGAACACGCCGTTGCGGGCGAACGTGTTGAGGTTCATCCGCATCGACTGCCACGACGCGCTGCGCGCAAGCGCCGACCATTGCGCCGCATCCAGCGGCAGCGTGCTGAAGTACTGGAACGGCAGCGCCGGCGGCAGCCCCTGCGGGTCACGCTTGAACGCCTCGTAGGCCCGTACCAGCGCCGGCAGCTGCGCCGCGTCATACGGACGACCGACAACCCACGCATACAGCGCCTTGCGCTCGGCATCGGCCGGCTTCGGGTGCACCATGCGGATCAGATCGGCCAGCGACGGCTGCTGGCCGATGGCTGCACGCACCAGCGTTTCCACCGGGGCCTGCTGGATCCACTCACGCACCAGACGCTTGGGCAGCGAGCCCAGCGAACGGCGCCCGACCTGGCCGCTGCGCATGATCTGCACGAAGATGCGCAGCTGGCGACCGTTGTCGATCACCTGCGGGAACACCTGGGCGAACACCGCGGCATCGCGCAGGCTGAGCACCGCCAGCAGCAGCGCCGGCATGTCCTTCATATGTGCCACCTGGCGGGCATACACCGCGGTGCGCGCCACGAAGTCCGGCTCGACCTGCGCGGTCAGCGCCAGCACCTGCTGCAGCTGCGCGTCGGCGTTGCTGTAGAAGGTGTTGTTGAGGCAGCCGGTGGCCGCATACAGGGCCAGCGCAGCACGCGGGTCGCGGCGGTAGGCCAGGCCACCGGCTTCATTGACGGTGGTGGCCGGCGGCAGCGCCGGGGCACGCATGTTGGAGAAGAGCGTCAGGTTGGCCATCGTGGTGTCCTCGGCGGGAACTGCCCGCTTCGTGTCTTGCCTGGAATAGAGCAATGGCCGTGCCAACTTTTGATCGACTTGATCAAGGCGTTGTTTTTACTGCATTTTTACTGGATTCAAGCAAAAATCGCCGACGCGGCGCTCGAATAATGTATATAGTTACAGCGCGTCTTTTATAGGAATGGATATGTCTCGGCGACAGGTCGTCTTCGGCATGCTCGGCACCCAGCTCGACGCGGGCGAAGGACCGGGCCGGTGGCAGAAATGGCGGCCGACGGTATCGCTGGGCATGCACGAGGATTTCCTGCCCGACCGGGTTGAACTGCTGCTGGACGAACGCCGCTACGCCAAGCTGGCGCGGGTGGTGTGCGACGACCTGGCACAGGCCGCGCCGGGCCTGCAGGTGCGCCGGCACGACACCTACCTGGCCGATCCGTGGGAGTTCGAAGGGGTCTACGCCACCCTGCACGACTTCTTGGCCGGCTACCCGTTCCAGCCGGAGGAGGAGGACTACTACGTCCACATCACCACCGGCACGCACGTGGCGCAGATCTGCTGGTTCCTGCTCACCGAGAGCCGGCATTTCCCCGGCCGCCTGCTGCAGACCTCGCCGCCGCGCAAGCAGGATGGCGCGGCCGGCAGCTACGCCGTCATCGACCTGGACCTGTCGCGCTACGACCACATCGCCCAACGCTTCGCCCAGCAGCAGCTGCAGGACCGCGACCTGTTGAAGAGCGGCATCGCCACCCGCAACGCCGCCTTCAACGCGATGATCGAGCAGATTGAAACGGTGGCCACGCGTTCGCGTGCACCGATGCTGCTGATGGGCCCCACCGGTGCCGGCAAGAGCCAGCTGGCCAAGCGCGTGTTCGAACTGAAGAAGCTCAAGCACCAGTTGCCCGGTCGCTTCGTTGAAGTGAACTGCGCCACCCTGCGTGGCGATGGTGCGATGAGCACACTGTTCGGCCATACCAAGGGCGCCTACACCGGTGCATCGTCGGACCGCGCCGGCCTGCTGCGCTCGGCGCACCAAGGGCTGCTGTTCCTGGATGAAATCGGCGAACTGGGGCTGGACGAACAGGCTATGCTGCTGCGTGCGCTGGAGGAGAAACGCTTCCTGCCGGTGGGCAGCGATCGCGAAGTGGAAAGCGAGTTCCAGCTGATTGCCGGCACCAACCGCGACCTGCAGCAATCGGTGCTGGAAGGCCGCTTCCGCGAAGACCTGCTGGCACGCCTGAACCTGTGGACCTACCACCTGCCCGGCCTGGCCCAGCGCAGCGAGGACATCGAGCCGAACATCGAGTTCGAGCTGGAGCGCTGGTCACAGCAGCAGCACGCGCGGGTGCGCTTCAACGTGGAAGCACGTGCGCGCTATCTGGCCTTCGCTACCAGCGCCGAGGCGGCCTGGCGCGGCAATTTCCGCGACCTGGGCGCATCGATCATGCGCCTGGCCACGCTGGCCAATGCCGGGCGCATCCAGACCGAGGGCGTGGACGAGGAGATTGCCCGCCTGCGCCGGCAGTGGCGCGGCGGCGAAGCGCCCTCACCGCTGCAGGCCCTGCTGGGCGACGCCGCCGACCAGCTGGACCGCTTCGACCGCGTGCAGCTGGAAGAAGTGGTGCGGGTCTGCGCACGCTCCAAGTCGCTATCCGCCGCCGGCCGCGAGCTGTTCGCGGTGTCGCGCACCCAGCGCGCCAGTACCAACGACGCCGACCGCCTGCGCAAGTACCTGGCGAAGTTCGGCCTGGATTGGGAGCAGGTGCGCAGCCCCGGTTCTGCGTAGCGGGGGGGGGGGGGGGGGGGGGGGGGGGGCCCCGCGGGGGGGGGGGGGGGGGGGGGGGGGGGGGGGGGGGGGGGGGGGGGGGGC